>CAZDPK010000049.1:0-12525 GCA_964507335.1 uncultured Anaerolineaceae bacterium
CAGGCAGTATAATCTTGCTATTATGGAAGAACTGATCGTAGCCTTGCACATGCACACCCGCTATTCTGACGGTTCTGGTTTGCACAAAGATCTGGCAGAAGCCGGGTTGGACGCGGGTGTGGATGCATTGCTGGTGACAGATCACAATGTGCTGGTGCAGGGGTTGGATGGTTACCACCAACGCGGCAAGCAGCGGCTGCTAATGCTGGTGGGTGAAGAGCTGCATGATCGAACTCTTCCGGGAGGTGGCAGTCATCTCCTCGTTTTTGGTCACAAGCAGGAACTCTCCCGTTACACAACTGATCCTCAAAAATTAATCGATCAGGCAAATGCGGGTGGTGCCCTTTCATTCTTAGCCCACCCAATAGAAGATACTTTACCCATGTTTAACGAAGGAGAGTTCAGCTGGCGCGACTGGTCGGTCAAAGGCTATACCGGCATCGAATTGTGGAATCAACTGAGCGAATTTAAGACGCGTTCGCAATCTTTGCCAAAAGCTGCTCTACACGCCCTTTTCCCGAAATTGATGTCCCAGGGTCCATTGGATAGAACCTTACAGCTCTGGGACCAGCTTATGCTCGCCTCGAAGACGCCAGTGGTTGCCGTTGCTGGTGTGGATGCCCATAATCTTGACTACAAGTTTGGACCGTTACGTGTCAGACTTTACCCCTATGCCTTCCAATTTCGCTCGCTCACCACGCACATTTTTACACCCAGCAAATTGACCGGAGAGATCAATACCGATCGAACTATGATCCTGGACGCGTTACGGCAAGGACATGCCTTCTGTGCTTTCGATTTGCCCCATTCGACCCAAGGTTTCCGCTTTACATGTAATACGAACGATGGAACCGCCATCATGGGGGACACAGTACAGGCTGATGCAGGGCTTACATTCCAGGTGCGCCTGCCTATACGTACACATATGCGCTTGTTGAAGGATGGCGTTGTGCTAAAGGAACACCACGACCGCGAAGTGTTGACACACCTGACCAAAGAACCAGGGGTCTACAGGGTGGAAGTTTACATCGATTACCGCAACCTACACCGGGGTTGGATTTTTAGCAATCCCATTTACGCAGTGTAAATGATCATTCCTCTTTGTCGTAAATTTCTTATTCTTCGATCATAACGGTGACTTCACCAAAAACACGATTTGATCGCAGGTCTCAGCCACCTCACCCCCGCTTGCGCAGACACTCTCTCTTGGAGAGGGACCGTAAATTTCCGGAACCGGTTCTTTCTACCTCCGTCGCGATCGGAGCTACAGAACACGATTACATGCCTCTGGGGTCGATTCTGACTTTCACAGGTATAATTCAGCCGAGGCATAATGCGAAAATTATTGCAAAGCATAGAAGACAAATTGCGTTTTCTCCTGGAAGAAAAGCTGGACAGGCTGATTTTTCCAGGTGTTTCCAGTTCGCTTAGTTACACGCTGATCCAGCTGATTGAGGGCGAAATTGAGAAGCAAGGCGGCAATTGCGAAGCGTGCATGCCAGATCTGATCACGCTCAAAGTCTCCTCTGAGCGGTGGGACGCCTGGCAAGAATCGTCCATTTTACTCGATGAAGTATCAGGCGCTCTGGAAGAATCCTGGAAAGAACAGGGTTTCACAGTTAAAAAAACACCTATTATCCAACTGGTACAATCGCCCGATTTGAGCAGTAACCAAATTAAGGTTGAGACAGACTATTCAATTGAGGAACACACCAGCAAGCAAACCGCATTGCAGAAACTCACACGAGAACCACAGGACGAAACCTTGCCAAAAGATGCCTGTCTGATCATTACAGACCAGGAGCCTTTTTTCCTCAAGAAAGCGGTTATTAACATTGGTCGCCGTTCAAGCAACGACTTGGTATTGGATGATCCCATGGTCTCGCGCGACCATATCCAGCTTCGCGCAGATGGTGGTCGTTTTTACTTGTTTGACCTGGGTTCCAAAGCCGGGACAACGATCAACAACTTCCCCGCCAGCAACGTGGCACTAAAACCCGGTGATGTTATCCAGATCGGTCAGACTAAATTGATCTTCAATCAATGGATCGACCACTCCATCTCGAAACCTACACGTACCATTTTTGGGGAAACGAAATGAACGCTGTAACTGCACTGGTTTTGCGGATTCTGCTGTTCATCAGCTTATACGTCTTTCTCGGTACTGCTGTCTGGCTGCTTTGGAAGAGCGTATCCGGCACCAGGCTTCGTGGTGGTAATATCGCGATCCCAACGCTGACTTTGGCAACCATGATCGACGACGAACAGATAATCCAGACTTACACCAGTTCAGACGTCCTGGTTGGAAGAAACCCTGATTGTGACCTGGTATTACAAGATGAAACGGTATCGGGTCGGCATGGTCGTATGACCTATCACCTCAATCAATGGTGGTATGAAGACCTGAAATCGACCAATGGTTCCTGGCTGGACGACCTGAAAATCGAAGAACCAATTGTTGTCAAGGATAGTGACTCGATATATTGCGGCGACGCCGTTTTCAAAATTTACATCAAACCACTTAACTAACGGAAAGCGAGGCACAGAGTATGTCAGAATACGCATTTGGAATCATCGGAGGTTCCGGTCTTTATGGATTTGAAGGGTTCGAAAACGTTGAAACAATCGAGCTGGACACTCCCTTTGGCAAGCCATCGTCCCCCATCGTGACTGGATCGATTCATGGTAAGAAGTTGGCATTCCTTGCCAGGCATGGTATTGGTCATATTTACAGCCCGACAGAAGTAAATTATCGGGCAAATATTTGGGCTTTTAAGAAGCTTGGCATTGATAAGATCATCAGCGTCAGCGCAGTCGGCTCCCTGCGGGAAGATTACGCTCCAGGCGACATTATCATCCCCGATCAGCTTTTTGATAACACCAAGGACCGCCAACGCAGTTTCTTTGGCAATGGAATGGTAGTGCACATTAGTTCAGCAGATCCATTCTGCCCGGTTTTAAGCAAACAATTGCTCAGAGCTCTTGAAGGTGAAGATACAACCGTCCACGAAGGTGGAATTTTTGTGACCATCGAGGGACCTCGTTTTTCCACACGAGGCGAATCCAACACTTTTCGCAAATTGGGCTTTTCACTGGTTGGCATGACAGCCTCTCCTGAAGCTTTCCTGGCACGTGAAGCGGAGATCCACTATGCCACCATGGCGCATGTGACGGATTATGACAGTTGGCACGAAACAGAAGAGGCGGTAACCGTCGAAATGGTCATCAATACTTTGAAGAAAAACACCGCCACTGCACAGAGGAGCCTGGTACGCCTGGTCGATATCCTTTCTGCCGATGAGGAACATGTTGGTGAATGCGCTTGCGACGAAGCTCTGAAATATGCTTTCATCACTAATCCTGCTTCCATAGACCCGGTGATGAAAGAAAAGTTATCGCTTTTGGCAGGCAAGTACCTGGGGTAATGTGAGAGCTTCCTCAAGAAAGCAGACACCGTCGCATCCACCGATGCTATTGATGGTCTGCATCACCATGTTTTTCTATGCGGCTGCCCTGTCACTTGCCAGCGGCACCAGGCTGCATAGTGAAACATTGCTGATCAGCGCTGAATACTTCGTTCCTTTCCTGGTATGGTTGCTTGGCACACTGCTGGTTCAACGAAGTATCAGTCGTAAGCTCCCCAACCGGGATCCCTGGATTTTTCCAACCACAACTGGACTCACCGGTTTAGGCATGCTGACCATCTGGCGACTTTCTCCTGACCTTGGACTTAAACAATCTGCCTGGTTCCTGGTCGGTTGCGGTCTGTTCCTGCTCGCCTTAAACACTACTGACCTGATCAAATTCCTTAAAAACTATAAGTACGTTTGGCTGCTTCTGGGACTGATTTTGATAGGTCTGACCTTTGTTGTCGGTGTCAACCCGACTGGTAGCGGGCAACGGCTTTGGCTAAGGATGTTCGACTTTTATGTTCAACCTTCTGAACCGCTTAAATTGCTCCTGATCGTGTACCTGGCCGCCTTTTTTTCTGACCAGATCCGCCCCAATATTAGTTGGATCAGCTCCGTTTTTCCCACGCTTGTCGTTGTTGGTTTTGCCGGACTGCTCCTCATTGCTCAACGCGACCTGGGAACTGCCAGTTTGTTTATCAGCCTTTACATTCTGATGCTGACAGTGACTACACACAGACGACGCTTATTGTGGCTTATCCCTGCCTTGGCAATCTTAGCCGGTACGGTTGGCTACTTTGCCTTTGATGTAATCAAGACGCGGGTCGATATCTGGCTGAACCCCTGGCTGGATACAAGCGGAAACGCCTGGCAGCTTGCCCAGGCGCAAATCGCTATCGCAACTGGCGGTCTCACTGGCACAGGTCCTGGTTTAGGCAGTCCGCAGTTCGTTCCAGTGGCAGTTTCGGATTTCATCTTTACCACTGTCGCAGAAGAATTAGGGCTGTTTGGCACAAGCGCTGTCTTGCTTTTGCTTCTTTTACTGGTGATTCGAGGGATCAATATCGCCCTCTCCAGTAAAACCACCTTTGGTCGTTACCTGGCTTTCGGCATTTCTGCGTATTTCGCCCTGCAGTCCATTTTTATTGTTGGCGGCAACCTGGGTTTATTGCCATTGACCGGAGTGACCCTGCCTTTTCTTTCTTATGGCGGCTCATCGCTGATAACAAATATCCTGTCTGTGCTTCTTTTGCTTCGCATCAGCACGGAAACCAGTTCCCAGGATTTACCAGAAAAAGTTCGCAGGCCTTATCGCTGGGTTACGGGCATTTTTGCGGGCATCTTCCTGTTGGTAACAGCCTGGAACGGTTACCTGGCTTTCCCTAACCAGGAAGAATTGGTTGCCAAGGCCGAAAACCCGCGCTGGGCTGTTTATGACCGTTATTCTCCCAGGGGAGAGATTTTTGCTCTCTCTGGTGAAAAATTGGTTGAGGTTCGGGGCACTCCAGGTAACTACGAATTATTGGTGAATGAGCCCCGGCTTTCAAACACCCTGGGTTACGCCCATCCTGCTTACGGACAAACCGGTTTGGAGAGCTCACAATACACTCTTTTGCGCGGTTACGTCGGGGTCCCCTTTGATGTACGCTGGCAGCATAAGTTGTTATACAATCAACCACCCGCTGGGCTAGATATTAAATTGAACATCAATATGACCCTTCAGAATAAAGCGGATGAGCTCTTAGGTGACCATAAAGGTGCGGTCGTGCTCGCCAATGCCCAGACTGGCGAGATTTACGCCATCGCTTCCCACCCCAGTTTCGATGCCAATACACTCTCTGAGACCTGGGACAGCCTGATGCAGCGTACTGATGCACCCCTGCTTAACAGAGCAACACAGGGCTCATACCCACTTGGCACACTTGCGAGCACCATTGCTTATGGCAGCCTGATCCAAAGTAATCATGCTTTTAATTTGAATTCTGCTCAGGATTTCTTCCGGCTGGACCCATATTGTTACAGTGCAATGCAAAATGTCGGAGCTTCTCTCAACGCCCTCCAATTTGGCTGTGAAAGCGTGTCTTTTCAAATCTTAAACGCCACGGATCCAGCCTTTCTGCGTTCTGACCTGGAAGCTTTTGGTCTCTTTTCAGCACCAGAATTGGCAATAGAAACAGCCCAACCTGCAACGACCCTTACGATCGAGCAGCTGAACCAGAACCCTTTACAGGTGATGGACATGACCGTCAGCCCAATTCAGATGGCGATGGTGGCTGCCACCATTACCAACAACGGTGTGCGTCCTGCACCGGCACTGGTCAATTCTTATTTGACACCCGAAGGAAACTGGCAGGCACTTGGACCAGGCAAGATTGTAGCAGAGGTCTTCACCTCCAATATATCCACAGAAATCCAGTCTGGGCTACTTTCAAGCACTCAAACCATCTGGTATCAGATCGGTCACGCCCTGATCAACCAAAATGAGCCCCTCACCTGGTACATCGGCGGGACTACGGCGGGATGGTCTGCAACACCATTGGCGATCGCTGTCGCGATTGAAGAAAACGCCCCCAACCTTGCCCTTACTATTGGTAATGCCCTTTTGAATTTATCGGTTACTCCATAGAGAAAACACACACCGCGTATCATTTACTCAGATCTTGCCGGTCTGCTTAGCGATCAAGCGATCAGACCGAAAGATTCCCCCAACCTGTTAGATAGAGTTTTATCCTTTATCGCAGGATACAAACCCCTGCATACGGACAGGGCTAGACTCCAGCCGTTGCTTTTGGTTATTGCTAACTTTGGTGGAAGGAGACAAACCCCCTCCGTACCGCCGCTGTTTTATTATTTCAAGCGCAAAAAGCGGCGTTTGCCAACCTGGAGAACCACACCTGGCTTCAACTCAACATTCGCATCACCAACCGTCTCTCCATCCAGTTTGATTCCCTGCTGTTCGACCAGCCGGCGGACTTCACCTCGGGAACTCACCATGTTTTGGGAGACCAAAATGTCAATGAGATTATCGCCCTCTTTCAACTGGTATACAGGCATCTCGTCCGGAATGTTGCCCTTCTGGAAGGTATTGACAAATTGTCCCTGGGCAGTCCCAGCAGCCTCTTCACCATAAAAGACACTGGTGATCCCAAATGCCAGTTGCATCTTCGCGTCGCGAGGATGCAAAGTATTGGATGCCAAGCCATTCTCAAAACTGTGTAGCTCTTCGGGCGACCATCGTGTGGCCAGACGGGCGTATACAGGCATGGCTTTATCGGGAATGCTCATAATCTTTCCGTACATATCCTCGGCACTAGTGTTGAGCGGGATGTGATTGCCAAGGGATTTACTCATGCGCACTTCGCCATCGGTACCAGGTAATATGCCCAGAACGATGCCGATGTTGGGTCTTTTACCGAAGAAAGCCATCAACTTACGAGCAGCAGTCATAATATTAAAAAGTTGGTCCGAGCCGCCAATCTGCACATCCGTGTTCAGATTAAAGGCATCATAGCCTTGCATGATGGCGTAGAAAAATTCGTGCAGATAGATAGGCTCACTTTTATCAAAGCGTTTGTGAAAGTTGTCGCGAGCCAAAAATTGCTGAACAGTGAAATTGGAAGCCAAATCGATCAAATCGGTAAAGGTTAGTTTTCCGAGCCATTCGTGGTTATATACAACCTCTGTTTTTTCGGGATCCAAAATTCGGAACGCCTGCTCAGCGTAGGTACGTCCATTTTCCATGACCTGTTCATGAGTCAATTGCTTGCGAAGTTTATCCTTGTCAGAAGGGTCGCCGATCATAGCTGTAAACGAACCAATCACAAACATCACATGGTGCCCCAATTCCTGGAACTGGCGAAGTTTGCGCATGGTAACGGTGTGACCCAGGTGCAGATCGGTGGAAGTGGGGTCGTAGCCACAATAAACACGCAGAGGTCGCCCTGTTTTTGCTGATTCTTCCAGGCGCTCTTTTAATTCAACTGCCATTGCTTCGGCAATGCTTGCATCACCGAAATCAGCTCCCTGCATCAGGTATTCAACTTGTTCATCAATTGTCATCATGGCGTTCTTCTCCATTTGGTCGTCTGCTGACCTTTTTGTACTTTGTTAAAGATTGCACAATTTTACCACCGCTACAAACGATAATCGCGAATAGGAGAACACAGGTGATTGAAGCGGATTGCCGCAAGGTGGTGCCAACCCCTGTTCCTGCTCTGCTTTCGACTGATGGTAATCGGCTCGGAATGATTGATTAAAAACGAACGGCTCGCCTTCGTGAGCCGTTCTAATTTTGGTCAAAAAAAATTGATTCCTACCCAGCGTCTTCCTGATCCTCATCATCAGGCTCATCGGCGACGTAATCGTCATCGATCTTCGGAAGCTCTTCTGTGTCAACATCGGGCAAATGTTCTTCTACCCATTCTTCTGGCTCTTCAGGAAGGCTGTCGGCAACCCATTCATCATCAAGATCGAGAGTTATTTCGTCTTCTTCAGGGATTTCACTCTCATCAATGATTTCTGCCACATCTTCTTCCAACGCTTCCAGGTCTTCAGGCAATTCAAGCGCAACCTCATCAGAAAAAACGTCAAGTTCTTCAACAACCAGTTCATCCTGTTCAAGGATTGCTGCTTCCTGCAGAGCAAGCTTGTGTTCTCTATCCGCAATTTCTTTTACGGCAAGTCTGTCTGACCAGATTGTGTGTCTTAGAACGAGGACAATCGCTGCTAGTACACCAACCACCAACATGGAAGTCTGATTGATATTGATTCCATTGACCGGGGAAGGATCGAGCCGTAAAAATTCAAGTGCAAACCGTACGGTCGAGTACCAAATCAGATAGCCAAAGAAAATGTCGCCTTTGAAAAGCTTGTCTTTGAATTTTCGATCAATCCAAAGCAAGACGCCTGCTCCAATTAGGTTTAGCAAACTTTCATAGAGGAAAAGCGGATGGTACTTTTCTACAAACTCAAAACCGCGTATTCGATATTGAGGGTCAATGGTGATCGCCCAGGGCAAATTCGATGGGCGTCCGTATACTTCCTGGTTGACAAAGTTGCCCCAGCGACCGATCGCTTGAGCAATCAACAATCCTGGAGCAACAAAATCTGCCCATTGCCAAAAACTTAACTTTTTGACTTTAGTATAGATAATCAGAGCCAGCGCGCCACCTATGACCCCACCGGGGATGCCAAGACCGCCTTTCCACATCTTCAGAATCTCGATAGGATTGCGAAGATAATTTTCGGTGGTGACTCCCTGGGCAATGTTGGAGGCTGATGGCGTGAACACATGCCAGAGACGGGCTCCAATGATTCCTGCAATCAAAAGCCACGGGAGCAAATCGAGAATGATCTCGCTATCTTCTCCATGCTTTTTAGCTTGTCTGGATGCCAACCAAGAGCCAACAATTGCGCCGATGATAATTAAAATCGCATAAAAACGAATTGTGAGCGGACCGATATTAAAACCTTGAATCATAGGTTCCCTTTCTTAGACCAAAACGGTCTATTCAGCTTTTGATTGTTGCCAGACCCGGCAAATGCGCTGAATTGCAGTGATGTTAGCTAACACGGCTATTATACCAACGGAAAAGATCGGTTTTGCAAATAATAGACCAATGATCAGGATAATTGCCCGTTCAATTCGGGTAAGAATCCCTGTCTTTGCGTCTAATCCCAGACTTTCAGCCCGCGCTCTGGTGTAAGAAACTAAAACAGAGCCCAAAGCAGCCAGAAAAGTGAGCATCACGCCAGTCAGATCCGCTTGTTTGTAAAAGTAAAATATCAAGGCACCCAACAAAATCAATTCATCATAGCGGTCGATTACGGAATCAAAAAACGCGCCAAAACGACTTGGATTTCCCCTCAGGCGTGCCATGGCACCATCGACGGCATCCAGGGGAGCCATCAGAGCGGCAACCAAACCGCCCCAACGCAAGTAACCAAGCGCAATCAAGACAGCTGCGCCAATATTGCCAAGCAACCCGAACAAGGTGATATGGTTGGGGGTGATGCCGAGTTTCAGCAGATGACCTGCCAGCCAATCCAAAGGTGCTTTGAAAGCTTTTCTTAGAAAAGCCTCAAAATTGAAACCACCTCCACTCTTCCCACTCATTCTTCAAACACCTCATTGTCTTCCCCTTCTTCTTCAGGTTCCGGTAGAAGAATTTCGCGTTCTTTCCTGGCACCGCTGGCTGGTCCTAAAACACCGCGAGCCTCCAATTCCTCTATCAGCCAGGCGGCACGCGGATAGCCAAGACGCAGGTGGCGCTGAAGGTAGGATGCACTCGCCCGTCGTTTTACCCGCACCAATTCTGTCGCCTGCCTGATCAGAACTTCATCTCCATCGCCTACTTCGAGCGTTTTAACATCTTTTTCCCAGGGGACATCCTCTTCCTCGCTTATGTCAGACTCAGTTTGGTAATCATCTTCAGCCTTTTTGCCATTACTAGTTTCAGGCAAAACCAGAGACATTGGAGTGGATTGTTCCTGTAGTTCTTGCTTTTGCCACCAGGCAATCACCTTGCGAATTTCATGATCGAAGACCATTACTCCTTGTGCACGTTGTGGATGCCCAACCTCCGCATGTTGGAACAGCAAATCGCCTTTCCCCAACAAGGTTTCAGCACCGCTAAAATCCAGGATCACGCGTGAATCTACTGAAGACGCTACTGTAAAAGCAATTCTAGTTGGGAAGTTGGCTTTAATCACACCTGTGACAACGTCGGTACTGGGGCGTTGAGTTGCAACAACCAGGTGGATACCTACAGCACGTGCTTTTTGAGCTAATCGAACAACAGCATTCTCAGTCTCATCTGGTGCACTAATCATCAAGTCAGCCAATTCATCGATCAACAGGACCACTCTGGGCAAGCGCGGCTTACCTAGTTTTTCCATTTTCTGGTTGTAGGTCTCGAGATTGCGTGAATGAAGCACTTCTAGCAGGCGGTAGCGGTTGTCCATTTCTGTTGTCGCCCACCTTAAGACTGCCATGATCCGGTCAATATTTGTCTCAACAACACCAAGCAGATGAGGCAATCCGTTGAATCGGTTCAATTCTACCCGTTTGGGGTCAACCATGACCAATTTCAAATCGTCTGGATTGTTGTTCATCACCAAAGCCATGGTTAATGCTGCGATACACACCGATTTACCCGAGTTGGTAGTACCCGCGATCAACATGTGGGGCATGCTTGCCAGGTCAGAAACGATCGGCTGACCGGATACTCCTCTGCCCAGGGGAATTGCCAGAGGAGATTTAATGTCAGCAAATTCCGGCGACTCAAGCAGCGGTCTTAGGCGAACAATGGTGTGTTCACTGTTCGGCACTTCAATACCTACGTAAGATTCTCCAGGCACAGGGGCTTCGATGCGCAATCTTTCAGCTTTCAGGGCAAGAGCAAGGTCTCTTGCCAAGCCCGAAATCTGTGAGATGCGAACTTTCTGTTTCTCTTCTGTGTTGCCCTTGTCAAAGTAACCTGGTTCCACAGCATATTGGGTAACCGTGGGACCAACACGATAGCCAACCACCTTGGCAGGTACGCCAAATTCGCCCAGGGTTTTTTCCAGCATGGCGGCGTTCATATTAATTGTGCCCTGGTTTGCTACGACAGTTTTTTCCTGGTCGAGTAAGCTGAGAGGAGGTAAAAGATCAGAACGAGTCTTGGTTTTAACCTCTTTAACTGGTTTGTTATTATCTGTCAGCGCGCCCTTTCGAAAAGCCAGAGGAAGCTCCATTTGCGTAGTTGGCTTGGAGGGTGGTTTCACATTGACGCGCGAGGTTTGAGGCACTATTGTTTCCACCTCGATCGGTTCAAATTCTGGCAAACCCGGGTCTTCATCCTGGAGAGCTCCTTGATACACCAGGGAATGGCTCACCTCGCCTTTTGCCCAGCGCTCAATCCTGGATGATAAGCGAAATCCAAGAATGAGAAGGATCAGAGAGCTAACCAACAGGAAAATGCCGGTTGGGGCGTTTCCTATAAGGTTGCGCAGTGGAAAGGCTAAACCAAAGCCGACAATACCGCCTGCGCTTGTCCCATCATTGATTTTGAAAACTGAATCATTAGCAAAAGCGGAGAAGACACCCAAAAGCAGGAATAATCCCAGTTCGATCAACAATATCCGACCCAGCTTAAAGTCTTCGGGTGGGGATTTTCTCCAAAGCAGCAAGATCCAACCTGTCAGAAAGATCGCCAAAGCGACCAGGAAACGACCCCAGCCGAACCAGCGTCTCAACGCAAATACGCCGCTATCCACCAGTTTGCCATGGGTCACTCCCAACAGTGCAAGGAATAAAACAGTGCCCACGACAAGAAGGAACAAAGCAGTAAGATCCCAAAGCACCCGTTGGGTTTTCTGTTGCTGCTCAAGTTTGCGCTGCGCTTCAGCTTCCTGAGCTTTCTGCAGTTCAAGAGCCTTCGCTTTGCTGATTTTTGCTGTATTCGTCTTAGTTTGTGCCACGTTTTAACTCCGCAAAATTGCCACGATTTACAGCATAAACCTTACAATATTCGTGCCAGAAACGAGATTGGAGGTTATTTGGGCGGGTCATCTGGAGAGCTGGAGTGATTCCCGTTGCCATTGGCGTTGGCTTCCATGCCTGCGATTTTTTGGGCGACGCTCTCTATCGCGATTTTCTGCTTGCGGTATAGGTCAGCTTCAGATACTGCTAATTTCCGGGCGACTTCGCGCACTTTTTTCCCTTGTAAGAATTTGAGTTCGAGGATGTTATAGAGCAGCCATTCACTGGTAAATTTTCGCTCCCCACTCGGTTTGATCATCTCAATTGCTTCGGTCAACACCGATCGCAACGCATTTGTGTGGTTACCATCCAGGTTTTCGCTTTCCTCTTCGACCACTTTCAATTGCATCAGGGGGTTGTTTGTCAGTTTTGGTCCACCCCAGTAATGGGTCAAAGCATCTTTTACCCAACTTGCCATACCTTCCGGCAGTTCTGGTTGTTCTATATTTTTAACCTGGTCCATGTTAAAACTGGATGCAGCCCTGATGTTCTGAAGGTAATCGACCTCGGTTTGCAGTGCTGAAAGACTTTCGATCACTTGCTTTTGAATGGCATGGTCTTTGATAGCCAGGGTAGCGCGTTCGGCAAGCT
>CAZDPK010000050.1:0-5681 GCA_964507335.1 uncultured Anaerolineaceae bacterium
ATTGGGGATTTGGTGGTAGTCCCACTTGGGCACAGCTATCTCTGGTGGCCAGACCGACCAAACACGATGCAAGGCAGGCACGGTGGCTTACATGCGGATGAAATGTTGGTGCCACTATTTAGTATAGGTTTGTAAGAGTTAACTTAAAACAAAGTCAGTGATACAACACTCATAACCCTTTCCTTCCATGGAGAGTGTGTGGAGGTCATTGTCAATCCAACCAGTTTAGCTAAAACAAGTGAGAATTGTCATAGGCTTAGGGGAATGAGATACTACCCCTTTTTTGAAGTTAAATTCCAGATCCGCCCAGATTCGAAGATAGCCATCCTTTTTGTGGTACGTCAAAATATGGTTAAAGCGTAATTTCGCGGTAGCCGTAGGTGTTGATTATCCGGGTATCCTTGTAATCTGTTTCGCGGCGAGTGAAGGGGTTGTAAACGTGGACATGACCATGGAGGTGCAGCCTCGGCTTGAAGGTTTCGATCAGCCAGCGGAACGCATCCACCCCTTGGTGAGCTGGGTCATCTTCATCATGGATTCCTGTGGAGGCGGCATGAGTGACAAAAATGTCCAGGTAGCGTCCGTAGTTCAATTTGTTCAGCATCAAGCGGGGAACCAGACTGTAGACCATTTTCCACATACGTTTTTGTGAATATTGATGGGGACCAAAGTTGTAGATCAAGCTTCCTTCAATCCCTGCCAGGATCAGGTCGTTTTCCTCGTCGTAATGGACATTTTCATGCAAATTTATCGCCCCAGGAGGTTCCGTGTGGATGTTTCCATCCTCATCCCGGATTTTTTGAACATGATTTCCATGAACGTAGTAGAGCGGACGATCGAGCATGCTGACCACGAACTCAAGGTAGGCAGGGGGCAGGTCACCACAGGAAATCACCAGATCAACATCTTGGAAGCGCTTTTTGATGTCGGGGTTGTAAACCACTGGCATTTCCACATCGGAGAGTCCCAGGATTTTCACACCACATCCCCAATCGCCACCGCGACAGCCGCTGCCAGTCCACCGTCATGAGTGATCGAAACGCTCCAGTGCTTGAGACCCTTCTTTTCGGCCACCAGAAGCGCATTTCCATGCAGATATACTAATGGTTCACCGCTCCATTCATGCAAAATCTCAATGTCCTGCCAGGCGACTTTTCCAATGCCGGTTCCCAGGACTTTGGATACTGCTTCTTTGGCAGCGAAAATCCCGCTGAGTGTTTCGTTATCGTTCCTTGCCTGAGCTTGTTCCGCCTGGGTGAACACACGAGTAATAAAGCGCTCACGAATGCGTGGGTTCACTTCTGCCAGTCGATTTGTGCGAATCAGATCGATTCCGGATTTGATCATAGTTCTCTCCCGGCTGAGGTAATCACCAGCCTGTCAAGATCCCAGTGTTTTTGGGCACAGGCGAGGATTTTTTCCGCGCTCACAGCTTCCAGAATCGAGGGCAATTCGCGCAAATAATCCAGGCTCAGACCAAAGCGCTGCAGGCTGAGTAAGAAGCGCACGATGCCCACATTACTTTCTAGTGAGAGGGGTATCTGTCCCAGGGCTTGCTCCTTGACCTCCGAGAGTTCTGCCTGGGTGACCGGTTCATTTGTGAATCGCTTGAGTTCATCTTTGATCTTCTGCATGGCTTTATCCAGGTTTTCTGGATTGACACCCGCAGAGACTTTCCAGCAGGTTGGACCAATCCCGACTTCGAGGGAAGAGCCGGCATAGTATGCCAGCCCTGAGCGTTCGCGGACGGATTCGCCGATGCGACCCATCATCCCAAATTGACCCAGGATGCTGTTTCCGAGTGCACAAACCTGGTAATCTTCACTCATGCCTTTAGGCGCGGAGGTGCCGATGATCAGGTCAGACTGGCTCTTTTCAGGAATATTGACGTGTTCACGAAAGGCTTCACCGTGTGGCTGCCAATCCGGCAGGTCGGCTTGCAGTTTCTGTTGAGGAACAGACCAACTTGAAAAAGTTTGCTCAAACAAGTTGGCAGTTTTTTCGCTATCCATTCCTCCTGCGAAAGCGACAACCAATCCGTTGGGTCCAAAGGCTGTATCATGAAAAGTCCGCAGATCTTCCCGGCTGATGGTGCTTACAGTATGCGGGTAGCCAATTTCAGGGTGTGCGTAGGGATGCCCCCTGTAGTAAAGACGGTCGAACGCCTGGGCAGCCATTTCGTCGGTGTCCTGTGACTGAATTTTGAAAATCGTGGCCAGCTGGTGGTGCAGGCGCTCAAAATGAGCCTGCGGAAAAGTCGGTTGGGAGAGCATTTCCAGTAGTATCCCCAGGATAAGCGGCAAATCTTCTTTAAGACACTGACCAGAAAAGACTGTAGAGAGATAGCCTGAACTGATGGAAATGGATGCACCGCAGCTTTCGATCAGTGTGTTCAGCTGGCGAAATTCAAGCTTTTCGGTGCCAGTTGAGAGCATAGCCGCATGGAGGTTCGAGAGACCGTTTTTACCTTCTGGTTCAGAAAGGCTGCCAACGGGGAGATAACCCCGGAAATATACAGCCGGGCTGGTTGGGTTTGGGTATGCCAAAAAAGTGCCGTTGTTTAATAGACTTTTTCGAAAGATCGAATCAGAACCTGGAAGGGTAGCCGAATTGGAGCTTTTACTAGCCATGGGCAAATGTCTCCCGATTGCGATAGATGCCGGTCACGCGGTGGGCAGGGTCAAGATAGTGCCTGGCAACACGGAGGATATCTTCTTTGGAAACCTGTTCGAGGCGTTTGACGTAATCTGTAAACCAACTGTAATCAGCAAAACTATGCGCGTAGCCCAGCCAGAAGGCCTGATTGGTGATGTTGTCACTACTGTAGGCAAAATTAGCGCGGGCTTGTTTGAGCGCGATTACCAACTCTTCAGTGGTGGGACCCTGGTTCAGAAATTGGTCGATCACCTGGTCAATTCTTTCAATCACTTCATCTGGGAAATGATCTCCACGACAGGTGAGGTTGAGAGAAAAGGTTCCCGGGTCGATGCTGGCAGTGAGCGAACCATACACCGAAGCAACCAGTTGGTTCTCAACTAATTCACGGTAGAATCGGCTGCTGCGGTTGCCAATGCCGCCACTGCCAAACATGCTGAGGCTGGAGGGTCCGCTGAGAATGCTTTCAATCAATGTGTAAGCGAAAAAATCCGGATCGCTGGCTTTGGGTGAGCGCCAGGCAATCTGGATGTAATCGGCTTCGTCTGGACCCTGCAGTTCAATACTTTGAGCAGCGGCAATATCGTCTTCCGGGGTGGGGATGGAACGGATTGGCTCTTGATTCTCAATTGATTCAAAATAGCGCTTAATTAGAGCAAAGGTAGAGTCGATCTCAAAAGATCCTGCCAGGCAGAGCAAGGCATTGCTGGGCTGATAGTAATTGCGGTAATGACCATAGAGGTCATCACGGGTGAGTGATAACAAATCTTCTTTTGAGCCAAGCACTTCATTGCGGTAAGGGTGCTGCGAAAAGGCAGCCAACTGGACAGCTTCGCCAAGCAGGAACTGAGGGTCGTTTTCGTTGCCTTCCCTCTCAGAAAGGATTACTGTGCGTTCTGTCTCTACTTCTTCCGGTTTATAAAGGCTGTTGACCATGCGATCAGACTCAAAGCGTAAAGCGGGTTCAAGGGCAGAGGTGGGAAGCGTTTGAAAGTATGTGGTCCAATCCGGACTGGTCAAAGCATTGGAGTATCCACCAGTACGGGCAATCGTGTCTTCCATTTCCTTGCCTGTATAAGTCTGGGTGCCTTTAAACTGCATATGCTCGACCCAGTGACTTAGACCGGTCTTTCCGGGCACTTCGTTCCGGGAGCCGACATTGTACCAAAGCCAGGTGCTTACAATCGGAGCCGTATGGATTGGCTTCAGAGCAATCCGCAGTCCATTAGGAAGGCAGAAAAAGTGGGGATGCTGGTCAGTTGGTTTCAATTTAGTCAAATTTGAAAGCTGGCTTTATGCTTCCTGCTCCAAGGGGGCATGGCGGGCAGATTCCCACCGTACCTTCATTAGCAAACCTACCAGGATCACAATGAGACCAATCATGACCCCATAGCTTTGCAACGTGCCGAGGATCACTTCTGGGGGAGGGTTGGTGCCGAATCCGAAGGCGTCCGCAAGAGCAGTGAAAGCACAAATTACGTAACCAGTCATGATGGTGCGGGCACCAATGTCTGCCAGGAGGGTCTTGTCCGTACAAGACCAAAAGGCGTTAAAAGTGCTGTTGGCACCGATGGTCAGGAAGGCAATACCGATGAGGATCACGATGATCTGGGTGAAGCCGATGTATAATCCGCGATCCAGCCCAAAAAGGTCTGGTCTCAGTCCAACAATCAGGACAAACAGACCCATCAAGGTCAAGGTCAGTCCACCTCGAATTTGCGTGTGGGGAAAACTGTAATCCTTGGAACGCCGGTCAAGGTTGTTACAGGGGTCTATGAGAACATCTCTATCGCTAAACTTCATTAATTACTCTATTCAGGTAAGACAGATTCTAACACTCCCAGAAAGTTATCTGCAAAAATCCGTGAGATGTCTATTTCATTGTACCCAAGTTCCTGTAGGTAAGGAGCCAATTTTTGCAGGTCAGCGACGCTATCTATTTCTGCTGGAACGTGTTCGAGTCCAACTCCTCCGTCAAAATCGCTGCCGATACCGACATGATTGCAATTTCCTGCAATCTGACAGATATGATCAATTTGTTCTGCTACCATACGGAGCGAAACAGCTGCTCTGCCACCGTCAGCCCGCCAATCCCAGTTCAGGAATGCATTGAGAGGCACAACCCCGATCACGCCGTTACGGTCTATCAACTCCTTCACCACCTGGTCTGAAAGCAGCCGGTTGGTAAAATAACCTTTCACAAGTGAGGCAACGTTGGAATGGCTGGCAATAATCTGACCTGTGTAGGTTTGGATACTTTCCAGTGCTGCTGGTTCATCCATATGAGAAAGATCGAGGATGAATCCGGTTTGCGCCATTTCGTGCAATAATTCTCGCCCCAAGGCTGTTAGCGGCCCGGGTTCGCGGGTGCCGCCGCAAAACTGGTTGCCAGCCCAGGCAAGTCCGATGGAGCGCAAGCCATTCTCCCACCAAAGCGGTAATTCCTTGAGATCGACTATGCCTTCCGCACCTTCCATACTTGGAACGATGCCCAAAGGAAGGTAGTCATCCGGTTTGGGATCCGATGGCAGGTTTTCCCATTCAGCAAGATGGTTTTTCAGGTCACCTTTGGTTGAGATGAGATGAAATACCCGGGGTTTTTCTTCAGCTAATTGATGATACAACTTCAACTGGCTCCAGTAGACCTGGTTGGCTTCTTCTGGTGTATGGTAAATTTGTGAATTTGGATGCAGTTCTTTTTCTGAGCGTAACGGTGAAGCAAAAAGAGTAGCAAATACAAGGGCAACTTTTCCGAGATTGTACTCCGGCCAACCAAGGAGGGATTGATAGGTTAGCCCCGTGATGGGGTGGTTGACCTCAAACTGGCGGGTTTCGCGAACCGAGCGGCTATAATCCCTCCCAAAGGAGAGGATGTTGTAGGCAAGGTCCTGGTGAGCGTCAAATATCAAAGGCATAGGTATTAAAAAGCGTCGGAGCGATCTCTCACTCCGACGCAATGGTTCAAGAGAGTTTACTCTTTGTCTTCTTCGGTCGGTTCGACTACTTCTTCAGCGATCTCTTCGACA
>CAZDPK010000050.1:5781-12152 GCA_964507335.1 uncultured Anaerolineaceae bacterium
CTGGTTCCACTACTTCTTCAGCAATTTCTTCGACAGCTTCTGCAGCTGGTTCCACTACTTCTTCAGCAGTTTCTTCGACAGCTTCTGCCACTGGTTCCACTACTTCTTCTGCCACCGGTTCAACAACAGTCTCGACGACGGTTTCTTCGATCGGCTCTTCGGTCACTTCTTCGCCAACGATCTCACCAATAGTTGCGCCTTCGGCACTATTGTCGAGGTTGTAGCTTTCGACGAGTGTTTTCCAGTCCATATCTGCGTAAGCAGGGGAGTCAACGCGGCGGAGGCTCAGACCAATGCGATGGTCTTTGTCTTCGATTTTGAGGATGCGAAGGGTAACGACATCACCGGATTTGAGAACTTCCTTGGGATGATCGATGCGTTTGTCGCTAAGTTCAGAGATATGAACCAGACCTTCAAGGTCACCAGGCAAGTGCAGTTTGGCAAAGGCGCCAAAATTGGTCAGACGAGTGATTTCACCTTCAACCAATTGACCGATCTTAAGATCTTTGACCTGTTCATTCCAGGGGTCTGCCTGTAATGCACGCAGAGAAAGACCGACACGGCGGCGATCGCGGTCAACAGCGATAACTTTGACTTTAACTTCTTCGCCAACCTTGAGCAGTTGATTGGGATGTTCCAGTCTGTCCCAGCTCATTTCGCTAAGATGGATTAGTCCATCAGCTCCGCCAATATTGACGAAAGCGCCAAAATCTGCGATGCTGGTGACACGACCTGTGCGGATATCACCTTCGTGTAAATCCTCGAGGATCTTATCGCGGATCATGTCACGGGTTTCGGTGCTGGCTGCGCGCTCGCTGAGGATCAAGCGTTGTCGTTGGCGATCAACTTCGATGACACATACATCAACGGACTCGCCAACAAATTCTTTGAATTTTTCTTCCGGGGTTCCGCCAGAGATATTGAAGCGGCGGCTCAGGCTAAGTTGAGATGCAGGAATAAATCCACGAATGGTTGAAAGCGGAACAATCAGACCGCCTTTGTTATAGCCTGCAACGGTGGATGAGAATGTGCCTGAGGATTTCAGCAGTTCTTCTGCTTCGATCCAGCTTTGTTCTTCCACTGCTCGGACAAATGAGAGAATCAGGTTGCCTTCATGGTCTTCCGGAGTGATTACATACACTGGGATAGCCTTGCCTTCTTCGAAGGTCGATAAAATTTCTTTTGGAATCGAATCAAATTCTTTACCTTCTATGATGCCTTCGGATTTTGCTCCGATGCTCACCAGGATTCGGTTGTCTGAAAGGCTAGCAATGATGCCATCGCGAATTTCACCAGCAGTAGGGATGTCTAAACTCATTCCTTCTGCATCGAATTCGCCCATTAGGCTTTCCATGGTAACTTCTGGTTCTGTCTCCTGCTTATTCTCCTGTAAATTTGCGGCGTCGTTGTCTGACATTGATAATTGCTCCGATGAATTAAGATTTGGCATCATTATAGACCTAAGGTGGAAATCGCGCAAATAAAACAATAGCTGGATTGGCTAGCTTTATTCGGGACAACCTCCCCCAACAGATCTATATTCAGTCCGTAAACAAATTTTACCATTAAAAAGAAATTCAACTGATTTGTAGAAACTGGGATTGGGCACATTTGTTCTCGGTGTGACAAGAATTTCTCAGTTGCTAAGAAACAAATCTTTAATGACCGACTTGCAGAGGCCCACCGGGATGGGTTTAAAACCTGCGTTGATGCCCTGACCTACAAAGTGTATTTATTGCGAGTCCTTACTTTTGTAAGACTAGAATCAGGCAATCCACTTCTTGCGGGTAAAACCAGCCCCATCCGTAGGACTCAAAACCAAATATCGAAGATGGCTAACTTATTCCTCGTTCAAAGGAGGGAAGTCGCCCCAGTCCAGGACTTCGCGGGTGCCGGTTTGGGGGTTGGGGGCACCGATGATCCCATCCTCTTCAAGTTTTTCGATCAAACGCGAAGAGCGGGTGTAACCAATGCGCATTTTTCTCTGCAACATGGAAACAGAAGCGCGACCTTCCTTGCGGATGATCTTCAGTGCTTCCTCCTCAATTGGATCGGCGTTGGGGTCTTTTTCCAGCTCTTTCCACAGAGGAGTTTGAGTCATGGGCAGGTGGGAACGGGTTGGAATGACGGCTTTGTCCGGTCTTTCAGGAGCACCTTCGTGAGTATTTTGGCCTCGCCAGTAATCTGTGAGCTCAGCCAGTTCATGGTCGGACACGAAAGTGCCTTGCAATCGTACCGGTGCAGCCGCATCCGGCGCCTGGAAGAGCATGTCACCCTTGCTTAAAAGCCGTTCTGCACCCGGCTGGTCAAGGATCACACGACTGTCCACATTGGAGGCGACCGCAAAGGCTATTCGAGCCGGGAAGTTCGCTTTGATGAGACCAGTGATGACATTGGCTGAAGGACGCTGGGTGGCGATGATCAGGTGAATGCCGGTTGCACGTGCCAATTGTGCCAGGCGGGTGATGGACCGTTCGGTTTCGTCTGGTGCAAGCATCATCAGGTCGGCTAATTCATCGATGATCACAACAATATAAGGAAGAGCCTTTTCCCCTGCCTTGGTTTTGTGATAGTTATACTCATCGATATTGCGGGCACCATCTACCTCGAAGATGCGATATCGCAGATCCATCTCGCGCAGCATCCAGTCCAGCGCTCCTACCACTTTTTCAGCATCAACAATGACGTCAGCCAGCAAATGTGGAATGCCGTTATAGATCGAAAGCTCAACTCTTTTGGGGTCCACCAGCAGTAAACGCAGTTGGTCCGGGGTCATATTGAGTAAAAAGCCGCTCAAGATGGAGTTGACACAAACAGATTTACCAGAACCGGTTGTACCAGCTACCAGCAGGTGGGGCATGGAAGCCAGATCGGCGGTGAATGGTTTGCCCGTCACGTCTTTTCCGAGGGCGAACTTAAGCGGTGAAGGGTGACCGATGAACTGCGGACTCTCTACTACATCCAACATAGACACCATGGCGCTCTTCATGTTGGGCACTTCAATACCAACGTAACCTTTGCCTGGCACCGGTGCCTGGATGCGAATGCGAGAGGCTTTTAGCGCCATGGCAAGATCGTTTGATAGCTCGGTGATACTGCTAACCCGCACTTTTTTTCTGCCAGTACGTGTTTCGAGATATTCCGGTTCCACGCCAAACATGGTGATCGTTGGTCCACGCCGGATTTCTACCACTTTGGCCGGAGCATTGAAAGAACGCAGCGTCTCTTCAATTACGCGGGCTCGGTCTTCATCAGATTCCTCATCAACCGGGGCAGCTTTGACCGGATCCAGCACCTCGGAGGGTGTCGGCAACTTCCATTCTGCCT
This sequence comes from uncultured Anaerolineaceae bacterium, assembly GCA_964507335.1. Classification (GTDB taxonomy): domain Bacteria; phylum Chloroflexota; class Anaerolineae; order Anaerolineales; family Anaerolineaceae; genus Mesolinea. Next base: position 9,109 of record CAZDPK010000050.1, read on the forward strand.
CTTTTACTTCATCATCCTCAGACAGCTCTACCTGTGCGGTTAATGGTTTTACTATCTGCGGATTTGGATCCGGCGAGGCTGGGGTAGTTTTCTCTTCTACTGATGTTTGCGATTCCGCTTTTTGTTTTGCTCGCTCCAGGCGTTTGTTGTGAACATCTTCAGCCACTTTTACCCTGAAAGATTGTAATCTAGCGGTCACCCAGGTTGCCAGGTCCGCCATGGAGAGGTCAACGAGCAGCATGAGAGCGATCAGAAGCCAGGCGATAAGCACAATCAGCGTGCCGGCTGTACCCAGCATTGATTCAAAGACTCGGTAAATTCTGCCTCCAACCCAGCCACCGCCAGTGGGAGTGCCAGGCGGCGGAAATGTTTGATCGATCAATTCAAACCAGACCAGCACATTCAAGAAGACGAGGATTATTCCAACGACCCGTTCGATATTGACCTTGGGCAGATGCTCTACCCGTGAAAGCAAAAACCAGGCACCTAAAACCAGCAGAATGAGCGGCAAGGCATATGCTCCCCAGCCAAATCCAGTTTGAAGCCAATTCGTCCACCAACGCGTTAGTTGACCTGACTGGGAAGTCAGGGCAGCCAGGAGGGAAAGAAGAGCGAAAACAATCAGAACAATGCCGGTGATATCAGCTTTTTGCTCTCCGGAAAGAGGAGTGCGGGGGTTTGAAGCACCTATCTGCTGGGGTCTGGGCGTGGAACGTGTTGTCCGTTTGGGTGTTCTGGTGCTGGATTTTGCCCGATTCGAAGATGCTTTCTTTTTCGCTACACTCCTGGATGGAGTGGTTTTAGCGCGAGGTTTTGCTGTTGTTTTGGTTTTTGTAACTGTTGGTTTCTTATTGGTAGTCCGGGTTGCCATAAATTTCTCCGTAATAACTCCTTTCCTGATTATACACTTTGGAGGAATTAAGGAGGCAACTTGCGGAACTACGCTGGACCCGAAAGCGCTGATCGGTCAGTTTGCCTTGACGATAAGTGAGGATTGGCTATAATTTAAACATCGATCTCATGTCGGGGTCCCTGGAAGAATTCATTAAAAACACACGTCGTAATTGGGGAATTTTCATCAATATGAGCAAAGGAGTCGTAATTCATCATTAAAGTTATTGACGAATCGTCTTTGTCAAGTAGTAATCAGAATCTATTCCGCTTGTTTTGTTAACGTGCTAAGCGCGTATTCCAAAAAAAAACTATAGAAAGTGGAGAAAAAGCATGAAATCAATATTGACCCGTTTTATCGCAATACTTGTTGTTTTGGGGATGATCGTCTCTCCGATCGCTGCACAAAGCACTCCCCCAACCGGCTCCAGACTGCCTGTTGTTGATCGTTCAACCCTGCTTAGCAAGCCAAAAGCAGACGGACCTATCCAAAAATTCACTCAGGAAACAGCTGTTGTTTCCCATGAGGTGAATGGCAAGGACCCTGAACGCTTTGTGGTTATCCTGCAAGACAAACCCCTGGCTACTTACAGGGGCGAAGTTGCTGGTTTAGCCGCCACAGCTCCTTCGGTCACTGGCTCGAAGCTGAATGTGAAGAGTCCTGAAAGTCAGGCATACCTGAAATTCCTGCAGGCTCAACAATCAGCTTTCCTGGCTACAGCCGGCAACGTACTGGGTTACACCCCCAAGGTGCTGTTCCAGTATCAGTACGCCACCAATGGTTTTTCGATGATGTTGACCCCCGATGAGGCAGCACTTCTGGCTGCACAGACGGGCGCGAAGGTGCTGCGTGCTCCGATCGAAACCCCTGATACAGATGAAGGTCCTTCACTGATCGGCGCTCCAGCTATTTGGGAAGGTGAAACATCCAGTGGTGTCGATACCTACGGCGAAGGTGTGCTGGTTGGTATTATCGATACCGGCATTAACTTTGACCACCCCTCTTTCAGCGATGCGCCTGATGATGGCTATGTCTACGAATGGACAGGCGATTACCTTGGTGTCTGTGATCCTACAACTGGTGATCCCGATTATGTCACTGCCTGTAACGATAAGGTAGTCGGCGCGTTTACTTACGTTGCCGATGACCCCGTAGAAACTTCCAGCCCGGAGGACTCTGAAGGTCATGGTTCCCATACCGCCTCTACCGTAGCTGGCAATTTTGTAGAAGTTGAATATCTGGGTGTTACCACTACTATCAGTGGTGTGGCACCTCATGCGCAGATTATTGCTTTTGATGTCTGTGTTCCCGAAGAACCCAATGGTGCCTGTTATGGTGACGCAACCGTTGCGGCTGTTGATGATGCGGTTGCCAATGGTGTGGATGTTTTGAACTACTCCATTTCCGGTGGTGCCAATCCTTATAACGACGCAGTTGAACTTGCCTTCCTGGCTGCAACCGAGGCTGGAATTTTTGTCTCCACCTCCGCAGGCAATGCTGGTGATACAACTGGTCCATCCTCTGTGGCGCATCGCTCACCCTGGGTATCCACCGTTGCTGCAGCTTCCCATGGCAGAATTTTTGCCAATGCGGTCGATATTACCGGTCCAGGGACGGTTCCCCCTGAGTTGACTGGTATGGGTGCAGTTCAAGCTGGACCTGTACTCGTTTCTGACTTGGTGAACTTACCAATCAAGTACTCTCCTACCAATGTTGATGGTTGTGCAGCCTTTGCTGCCGGTTTCTTTGACGGGGCTATCGCCCTTATCCAACGCGGCACCTGTACCTTCGCTGCCAAGGAAGCCAATGCATACGCTGCTGGTGCGGAATATGTTTTGATTTTCAATAGCCGCACTGGTGCTCCTGCTGGCATGTCCGGTATTGTGACTGGTGCTGCCATGATTAGCATGGAAGATGGCCTGGCCGTCAAGGCGTGGATTGATACTAATCCGACTGCGACTGCTACAATGTTTGCAGAAACCAGCCGAATTTACAATGCCAATTATGAGGATATCGTCGCTGGCTTCAGCTCTTACGGACCAAATACCACATTTGATGTTTTGAAGCCCGACATCACTGGACCAGGCGTATCCATTTTGGCAGCTGTTGCTGATGGAACGATCGCCCCCAGCCCGGATTACGAAATCGAACT
>CAZDPK010000051.1:0-12152 GCA_964507335.1 uncultured Anaerolineaceae bacterium
GATAAGGTTCAGGATGTTAGCAAAAGAAGCCCTGCCTGAGCAGGGCTTCTTTTTTTGGTCCCTTCTAACCCTGATCTTAGTGGCAGATACTAAAGTGGTACATTTCTAGGCATCCTTATTCGACAAAAATAAATTGAAATTTCTTAATATTCTTCGACAGCAACAGCCTACCTGAAGCGGCAAAAGTGGTATAATAATTTGGTTATAAAGTCATCCAATTAGTAAGGAGAATTCATATGTCCGGACATTCACATTGGTCCACGATCAAACGCAAGAAAGGCGCAGCCGACGCAAAGAAAGGTGCGGTATTCACGCGCCTGGCAAGAGAAATTGCTCTTGCTGCCCGCCGAGGTGGAGGAGACCCTTCCATGAACGTCGGCCTGGAGCTAGCCATTGATCGGGCTAAAAACAGCAATATGCCCAAAGACAGTATTGAACGTGCGATTAAACGCGGAACCGGCGACGACAAAGACGGTTCCGAACTTGAAGAAATCACCTATGAAGGCTACCTGGGACGTGGTACAGCGGCAATCATCGAATGTGTGACCGAAAACCGCAATCGTACGGTTGCAGATTTGCGTCACCTCCTAACCAAGGGGGGCGGTGAAATGGCGAGCAATGGCTCGGTTAGCTGGCAATTTGATCGTAAAGCAGTTTATTCAGTTAAATCTGATGGAAAGAACTTTGATAGAGCGTTTGAAGCTGCCCTTGAAGCAGGCGCGGATGACGTCACAGAAGAAGACGGTTTTATCGAAATCGTTGGTGCCGCCGAAACATTCAAGGCCATTCATGAAAGCCTGGTCGCAGCCAAATTCCAGATTGAAGATGCTGGAGTACGTATGATCCCTAAACAGGAAGTTGAACTCAACTTCGATGACACTGTCTCCGTACTAAAATTGATCAACGCCATTGAAGAAAACGATGACGTCCAAAACGTCTATTCGAACCTCAAGTTTGGCGACGAACACGTTGAAGCACTGGATTAATGTTAGTTTTGGGAATTGACCCTGGAATCGCTATTACCGGATTCGGTCTGATCAGGCTTAATGACCTGAATGAGCCAGAACTGATCAAATATGGCGTAATCAATTCGACGGCTGAAGGTGATACCTCCAGCCGTTTGATTATGTTGTACCGTGAATTGTCCGAATTAATTGAGCAATACCAACCAGAATACAGCGCGGTCGAAAAATTATTCTTTCAGAAGAATCAGAAAACTGCCATGGCAGTCAGCGAAGCCCGCGGGGTGATTACCCTCTGTCTCGCTCTACACCATCTGCCCATGGCTGAATATTCACCTAACGCAATCAAACAAGCAGTCACTTCTTACGGAAACGCCGATAAAAAACAAGTCCAGGAAATGGTGAAAATTACCCTTCATCTCGATGAAACTCCCAAACCAGACGATGCCGCCGATGCACTGGCCATCGCAATCTGTCATCTGGGTTATCTTCAGATGCAGCGTTTGATCGAGGAGCAATGATTACTAGCACCAGCAATCCGCGCATTAAGGCGATTCGCAAACTCATGGATTCCAAAGAGCGTGCAGCCACCAACACATTCCTTGCAGAAGGCCTGCGCGTGGTTGGTCAGGCTGTGGATTCGGGTGCCAAAATCCTGGAACTGCTTTACTGTGATGAACTCCTGATCAGTGACTATGGTAAAAGCCTGATAGCCATACTAAAAGTGGATCCGACTGTCGAGATCATTGAAGTTAGTAAAAATGTTTTTGATAGCCTGGCACGCAAGGACAAACCCCAGGGAATTGCAGCTGTGATCCATCAAAAATGGCCTGAATTGAACGCTTTGTCTGGAATTGAACGTGGGATATGGGTCGCTCTGGAAGCTGTGCAAAACCCAGGGAACTTGGGCACCATCTTGCGCACTTGTGATGCCGTTGGTGCCAAAGGATTAATCCTGCTCGATCATTCCACCGATCCGTATGACCCAGCAGCCATCAAGGCATCTATGGGTGCAATTTTCACGGTGCCCATTTTCAAAGCTGACCGTGACATTCTCGAGCATTTTTTAGGTCAAAATTCCAACATCAGAACAATTGGCACCTCAGACAAAGCTGAGCAAGATTGTTTCGATTACGACTATCCTGACCCACTCCTGCTGATGATGGGCAGTGAACGGGAAGGCTTATCTTCCTCCTACCAACAGCTCTGCCAGACCATGATCAGCATCCCCATGGAAGGGGATTGCGACTCTTTAAACCTTTCAGTTGCAACCGGTGTTATGCTTTATCAAATTTATAATCGCCACAGGAAAAAGGTCTGACCATGATCAATTCACTCAATGGGATCATCAGTTACATTTCGAACGATTCACTCACCTTGGATGTTCAGGGGGTTGGTTTTGAAGTTTTCGTCGATAAGCACCTATTAGCAGAACACCAGGTTGGTGATCCTCTGCGCCTTCTGATCCATATGGTCATACGTCAAGATTTGTTAGCCCTATATGGCTTTAACACCCAGGAAGAGAAAGCCATTTTCAATCTGCTGTTGGGAGTTGATGGCGTTGGACCAAAGTTAGCGCTCGCCATTCTCTCCAATCTTTCCATGGATAACATCCGCAATGCCGTCTTAGCCGAGAAATCAGATTATTTTGTGCGTGTTCCTGGTGTAGGCAAGAAAACCGCTCAAAAAATCGTTATCCACATGCAAGGAAAGTTCCCGGATGTCGGGGATTACCAGGTTTTGAGGGGTTCCAGCAGTGATGATGAGGTCATCGAGTCATTGGTAGCTCTTGGTTTCAGCGTGGTCGAAGCTCAGACTGCTGTTCAAAGCATCCCCAAGGACTTTAGCGATGATATGGAAGAGAGACTGCGTTACGCCTTGCAGTTCTTCTCGAGCATGTAATATATTACAAACCATTGTTCTTGCCTAAATAAAACTTCCTTGCCACATCTGAGAATCGAAAAACCACTTTATCAATGGTAAAATTGCAATGTTAACTCAAGCAACGATTGGAAAACTATGGGACTTTCACGAGAATTAGGCATCGACCTGGGCACTTTCAATACCCAAATCGCAGAGGGCAATCAAATCCTTATCCAGGAACCAACCGTTGTCGCGATTGTTGTGGATGAAATGAAGCTGGTCGAATATGGTACAACAGCCCTGGGCATGATGGGTCGTGTTCCTGAAACGATTGAAGTTGTTCGTCCGCTTCGCAATGGCGTTATCGCGGAATACGAGTTGACCGAAATATTCTTACGTGAGATGATCCGTAAAGTTACCGGACCAACCCTCTTCTTCCGCCCCCACCTGGTTATTTCAACACCTTACGGCGTGACCAGCGTTGAACGGAGGGCTGTCCAGGAGGCAGGTCTGGGTGCAGGCGCAAGAGATGTGAGCCTTGTACCTCAACCACTGGCAGCAGCCATTGGCATAGATTTGCCCATAAACACCCCAACCGGAAATATGATCATCTCGCTGGGCGCCGGCACAAGCCAGGCAGCAGTGATCTCGATGTCTGGTATTGTAAGCGCCGAAACCAGCCGTTCGGCAGGTTTACGGATCGATGATGCCATTATCAACTATGTACGAAAAAAATACGGTCTCATTATCGGTCAGACCACAGCTGAGCAACTTAAGCTCAATATTGGCGCGGCAATTCCAAGCGAAGACGAGAAGACCATGGAAATACAGGGGCAAGACCAGGTGACTGGACTCCCAAAACCTGCGTCACTTACCACTAATGAAATTGTGGATGCCATGCAACCGCCACTTGAAGAAATCGTTGCCACCATTCGACGCGTGCTGGAAAAAACACCACCAGAATTGATCTCCGACATCATCGACCGCGGTGTTGCCCTATGCGGAGGCACTTCGTTGATGAAGGGACTGGATAAGTATCTGACGGTCGCGCTTGGTATCCCTGCATACGTCGTCGAAAATCCGGTCACCTGTACAGTGGAAGGTCTGGCGAAGGCATTTCCCATGTTGGAAGTCATCCAACGAAGCCAATCACGTTAAGTCCTTCTTTTTTTAAACATCCTGCGAATAAAACGATGTTTGTCAAATTTTGTCGGGATTGAGGAGGTTGTGAACTTCCAAAAACAGAATTTTTGGTCGTCCACAATCCGCCAAATATTGTCATCTACTTGAAACAAAGTTCTTGTTCATGGCGAATTGATTGCACTACACCGTCAGTTTGTAAAGACTGGAGATGCTTTCGATTTTGTCCTACGCCTGTTGTTGCTAGTGTGAATTTTTGGTATTCGCCACCAACTTATTTCAAATAGTACGTCATCTTTTGCAGTTGCAATACCGGATCAATATTCGAAACCTGGACACCCTCCGGAACTTCCAGCGATGTTGGGGCGTAATTTAAAATCGCTCTAATTCCGCAGTTTACGAGGCGATCGCAGACCATCTGTGCGCTTTCTGCCGGCACGGTAATCGCGCCGATATCAACCTTCAAGGTACAGATCTCCTTCTCTAATTGATCGACACTTTTTACTGCCAAACCCCCATATTTCATACCAATTACTCTTGGCGAATCATCAAAAGCCGCAATAATTTCAAAGCCTTTTCTGCTGAAACCATCATAATTAAGCAGTGCCTGACCAACATGCCCAACTCCGACCAGCACAACCTGCCAGATCTGGTTCAGGTTCAATATCATTCGCAACGCTTCCATCAACGAAATGATGTCATATCCTTTCCCCTTTTTGCCAAAACCTCCAAAATACGATAAGTCTCGTCGGATTTGCGATGAGGTTATCTTAAGCCTGTCACCCAATTCTGACGAGGAGACAACACTTTTTCCATCTCGTAGAAGCTGGTTAAGGGTTTGCACGTAGAGCGGTAATCTGGATATCACAATTTCGGGAACTTCGTCATTTTTCATGGTCGCCTTAGTTATAATTCATGTAGTAATATCGTTAGTTTCGAGTTTGATGTTATCATCAATAAGACTATATTATATTAGGTTAAGACTCTAATCCTAAGTTAATATATTCAGAGAGACACCTCTGGAAGGAGTTCATTATGAAAACCGGCAGTATCATCTCTTACATTCTTGCAGCAATTGCGATCGTCCTCTCGTTCCTATTTATTCTAGGATCTTTTAGCCCAGATGGCAGCCCCTCCTGGCTCATCGTAGGGATTATTGGATTAATCATTGGCTTTGTCCTGATTTTTGCTGGCGTTCGCCTGGCTGCCAAAGCCAAAGCAGCTGGTGACACGGTTTATAACGTTAACCTCGACCTCCCAGGAAATATCCAGATGGATACAGTGAAATGCCAGTCTTGTGGTTCCCCACTGAATCCGACAGACATAAAGATTGTTAATGGTGCAGCTATGGTTCAATGTCATAGTTGTGGTACCACTTACCAGATTACCGAGGAGCCCAAATGGTAACAACGAGATTTGACAAGCGCATCCTGCTGGTTGCGTTAGGCTTGTTGCTGGTTCTGATAGCGGTCCTGCCTGCCACGCCTTCGCATGCCCAAACCTATCGCTTCTCCTTACCGACGTACGAGGTGGAAGCCTATCTTGAAGCTGATGGCAGCCTTACACTTCGCTATTACATGGTTTTCCAGAATGACGCATCTGCCAGCCCAATTGATTTTGTCGATCTGGCATTGCCCTATGCGAGTTACGATCTTAAAAGCATAGAGGCAACCATCGACGGCCAGCCCATGCCAGAGGTAAACAATTCTGCTTACGTTAATGGTGCCGAATTGGCTCTGAAAAATCTGGCAATCCAACCTGGTGCACAAGGCACGGTTATTGCCACGATTCCTGGTATTACAGATATCCTGTTTCCCTATGATCAGGCAGACCGCGAAAATTATGTAAATTTTCAATTCACCCCCAACTATTTCGGTTCAGAATATGACCGTTCTCAGAACACTGAATACCGTATGACTATCATCCTGCCTCCAGATGTAGGTGCAGACCAAGGTGTCTATTACATTCCCCGCAACTGGCCTGGAGAAGACATCAGTGAAGCTGCACTTACACAGGATAATCGCGTCTATTATTCCTGGTTCACAAATAATGCTGATGTACACACCGAATACGAATTCGGTACGGCTTTTCCCGCCAGTGCTGTACCAGCAGGCGTAATTTCAGATCCTAACGACTATGAAGAACCAGCTCCTTCAGGGGATGTAAGTGGATTTGGTGGATTCTTTGTTGACCTGCTGCGCAGCCTGCCCTGCATTTTTGGTGTGCTCTTCTTCCTCGGAATTGGTATATTTTCAAGGAAAGTAAGTCAAAAGCAAACCACTGCCCGAAAATTGCAGTATTTTCCGCCAAAATTGGCCGTTGATGGCAAAGGTATCCGCCGAGGGTTGACCGCAGTAGAAGCAGGCATTTTGCTCGAGGAGCCCCTCGATAAAATCCTGACAATGATCTTATTCGGATTGCTCAAGAAAGAAGCGATCACTGTAGTAGAAAAAGAGCCGTTAGTTATCAAGGCGAACGAACCACTTCCTGAAGGTCTTTATGAATACGAGTCAGATTTTATTAAAGCCTTTTCAGAGAAAGCAAAGGACAAACAGCGTCGTTCGCTCCAGGCCACACTGATCCAACTGGTCGATGTAGTCCAGGATAAGATGAAGGGTTTCAGCCCCGCCGAGACCAAGGCTTATTACACGGATATCATCAGGCGCGCCTGGTTGGCTGTTGAAGGCGCCCAAACCCCCGAGATCAAGAGTGCTCAGTTCGATCATACGCTGGAGTGGACCATGCTGGACGATCAGTTCAACAATCGCACACAACAGACTTTCGTCAATACACCGGTTTTCATCCCCCGCTGGTGGCATCTTTATAATCCAGGATTTGCAGCCAGCCCTTCGGTCAGCAACTCTCCCGGGCTTGCCAGCCCTGTTTCATCGATTTCCGGAGGTGGTGGATCGAAACCGTCCTTCTCCATGCCCAACATTCCTGGTTCGGATTTTGCTGCCTCGATCATCAATGGCGCTACAGCCGTATCTGCGGGAGTTGTTGGCGATCTTACCGGTTTCACTGGCGCGGTAACCAATCGCACCAATCCGATCCCGGTCAGCAGACCCAGTAGTGGTTCCAGTGGTTTCCGCGGTGGCGGTGGAGGCAGCTCCTGTGCTTGTGCTTGTGCCTGCGCGGGATGCGCTTGTGCCTGTGCCGGCGGCGGTCGCTAAAAAGGCTCAACCTTGATGAAAGATATTCTGCTTGCATTACCAGAACCTGGGATCTATAAATTCGACATCTCTGATGAAAATCAGAAATCGAGGTTGCATCTTCGAGTCGATGAGGATCTTTCCGGCTTGCTGGTGATCAATGCGTCAAAGATCATCTACTTAAACCAGAGCGCCCTTCATATGGCTTACCTATACCTGAACAAAGTTGGGACTTCTGAAGCGATTGACATCTTGCTGGATAAGTTTGATGTCTCCGAGGACTCACTGCTCGCAGATTATGTTGCTACGGTTAGCAAAATCGAAGCCTTGATTGATGAAAACAATCATGCCTGCCCGATTTGCGATCTCGGATTATCGACGAATATGCCCTTTTCTGCCAAACCGAGCGCACCTTACCGTATGGACCTGGCAATCACTTATCGCTGTAATAACGATTGCGCCCATTGTTACAATGCCCGTTCCCGCAATTATCCTGAGCTTTCCACCAATGAGTGGAAATCGGTTATCGATAAACTCTGGGAGATTCGCATCCCGCATGTGGTGTTTACCGGTGGGGAACCGACCTTGAGAGACGATCTGCCTGAACTGGTGGCGTATGCCGATCAAAAAGGCATGGTGACTGGCATCAACACCAATGGAACCCGCCTTGGGGACCAGACTTTTCTGGATAGCCTCATTAAGGCTGGGCTTGACCATGTTCAAATCACAGTAGAGTCGCATGATGCCCAAGTTCACGATCTAATGGTGCGCAGACCGGGTGCCTGGGAGAAGACTCTGGCGGGTCTGCGTAATGTGGTTAACAGTAAATTGTACATGATGACCAACACAACGCTGCTCAATAACAATGCTGCAGACCTTCAGGATACACTCGAATTCCTGGCTCACGAAGCCGTACCCACGGTCGGGTTAAACGCCTTGATTTATTCCGGTAAAGGAAAAACTGTTGCTACTGGTCTAAGAGAATCCGAGCTACCAGGTTTGCTCTCGCTGGCAATCGAAATGACTAACAAAAACCATCAGCGCCTGATCTGGTACACCCCCACCCAATATTGCCATTTTGATCCGCTAATGCTCGATTTGGGTGTTAAAGGCTGCACAGCCGCCTATTACAATATGTGCGTTGAACCGGACGGTGATGTGATTCCCTGCCAATCGTACTACCAGTCAGTCGGAAACATCCTCTCTGATCCGTGGAGCGAAATCTGGAACCATCCGCTCTGCCTCAGCCTGCGCAACCGCCTGGATATCCCATCTGAATGTAAATATTGTGATTTTCTACAAGAGTGCGGCGGTGGTTGTCCACTAGCCCGCGATCAACAAGAACCAGAGCCAATTTATCGTGATTTAGTGATCAGCAGGAGATAGTTATGGCACAAATACTACGCGCAACTCCATCCCTTTTCGAACCTACACCCACGGGTTTCTATTCGTATCACACCCCCGATGGTGTGCCGAATCAATATCGCATGCACTTACGGGTTCTGCCAGATGAAACGGGCATTCTGATTGTTAATGCGTCTTCCATCCTGCGGCTTAACCAAACAGGTACCTTTTTTGCCTGGTTAAAGATGCAGGGAAAATCAGAGAACGAAATCATCGATTTGTCTTTGAAGCGCTACAAGGTTGAGGAAGCTCCTCTCAAGGCTGATTTGAAGCGCTTTGATGCAGAAATTCTTGCCATTGTGAACAACCCCGACCAGGCTCCCATGGTAACAGACACCGCTTTTGACAGCCTGAGCACAGACACTCCGACTGAGGTTCCTCTGCGTGTCAATCTCTGTTTGACCGATCGCTGGGAATCCCAACAGACCAGCGAATTTGACGAGCTTTCTACCGAACAATGGAAAAGTCTGATCCGAAAAACTTTCGATGCAGGCATCCCCCAGGTAATTTTTATCGGCGGAGAGCCAACTCTGCGGACGGATCTGCTTGAATTACTGCGTTACACCGAAGAACTCGGCATGGTTTCTGGTCTGCTTTCTGCTTCACCCCGCCTCTATCAGGACCTGGAGTATCTGGATGCTTTGTTGGAAAGCGGACTTGACCACCTCGTCATCGAATTTGACCCTCAAAACGGTCTGTTTTCATCTCAACTGCAAAGAATTTTCGACCAGGATCTCTTCACATGTGTCCGGTTTCCTGTCTATGATCGCTCTGATCTTTATTTCTGGGCGACAGGGCTTGTCGAAGCTGGTGCCAATGCAGTCAGTTTCTATGCCGCTGAGTTGGAAGCTTACGACGAAACTGCCCATCTAAACCATCAGCTGACAAACAAAGAGATTATGATCGAACACGACCTGCCCTTCCAGCTTCATGCCGTATCCACGAATCAACAAACCAGGCTATTCAGCCCTGAAGTATCGGAGCATGAATCCGTTTATTACACTATCTTGCCTGATGGTTCTCTCACCCGACAAGACTTACCTGCTCACCTACTGGGGAATCTACTGATTACTGATTGGAACGACCTTGTTAGAAAATCTGAATAGCCCAAAGGAGACTTTATGAAAACCGCTGATTGGCACAACCGTTATCTGACACAAGCCCGATGGACAAAAAACCTGCGTCGATTTATCTTCGATAAACTAAAAGCGACCCCAGGTCAGAGCGTTCTTGAAGTTGGTTCAGGAACAGGTGCGCTCTTCCCCGATTTTGATAACCATGGGCTGAAATCATTCGGTGTGGACATCGACCTGGATCGCTGTGAGTTTTCTCTGGAACATTCGCCAAATTCGCCGGTAGCTTGTGCCGATGGATTCAGACTGCCATTCAAAAACGGGAGCTTCGATTTTACAGTTTGCCATTACTTCCTCCTGTGGCTAAAAAATCCTGAGGAAGTGATCAAGGAAATGAAACGTGTCACGAAAGCCGGCGGCTATGTGGTTGCCTGCGCAGAACCGGACTATCAATCTCGAATTGATTTTCCGGAATTATTCCAAAACATCGGTTTGATGCAGAATCACTCCCTTTCCTTTCAGGGCGTGAACCTCAGTTTGGGTAGAAAGCTTGGCTGGATGATGAGGGAAGCCGGCTTACAAGGGGTGCATCTTGGTCTGCTGGCTGGTGAATGGCGCCAGCCTTCGTTGGATGCCTTTGAATCCGAATGGGATATGATCGCCTATGATTTGGGCGGCATGGCTCCTATGGAACGCATTTTGGAGATCAAGGAAGAAGCGATGCAAAGCTGGCTCAAGGGTCAGGCAACCATTTTCATCCCCACTTTTTACGCGCACGGCAAACTCTAAGCCGGCTCGTGTCAATCAGACAATTTAAGGAACCCATGAAAAAGACCAGGCTTGTTCTTTCGCTTGTTTTGTTTGTTTTGATTTTTTCGTTCATCCCTCAAGATGCCAACGCTCAAATAGGTGTTCCTGTCTGTCCTCCAAATCCTTCTGTCAGCATGATACTCACTGACATCGATCAAAATAGCGTAACCAAATGGATACGTGATTTTAGCGGGGCTGATTCGGTTCAAATTGATGGAACGCCAAGGCTCATCAAGACTCGCTATTCTTCCAGGCTTTTTTCATCAGACGTAAACGCTTTGGCATATGTTTATCTTCACCAGGAACTACTTAATCTCGGTTATGAGCAAGGCACCACATTAACTGACCATGTCTACTCGACTCCTTATCTCCAGTCTCGATCAGAGGATTCGGATGATTTTTTCGCAAATTCTGACCTGAATACATTTTCTCGCCTCGACAATGAATTAAATGCAAATCTGCCTCTCGGTGAAATTGAGCAAGTTGCTACATGGAAAAACAAAGTGATTACTATTCCGGGTCATGGTTCAAACGCGGATGAGATTGTTTTGATGACAGCCCACATGGACAGCACATCCACCCAAGCAACAACTCTTGCTCCTGGTGCAGAAGATAACGCAAGTGGTGTTTCTGCTTTGATGGAAGCCGCCAGATTGTTCAGATTTTTCAAGTTTGACCGCACCATCAAGATCATTTTTTTCACTGGCGAAGAGCAAGGTTTATGGGGCAGCGAAGCTTATGTTGAGGACCATCCAGCGGAGATGGAGAACATTCTCGGTGTGGTGAACCTGGATATGTTTGGCTACGATAACGATGAGGACATGTGCATTGAATTGCATGTCGGTACGATGGCTGATTCCAATAGGGTTGGAACTTGTTTCACCGAAGTTAACACAAACTACAATCTTGGTTTATCTTATGACTATGTAACCAATGGTGCGATCGGTGCGTCTGATCATGCTTCTTTTTGGGATGCGGGAGTAGGTGCCATTGAGGTTCTGGAAAATTTCGAGGAGCATGACGAATCCCTTGGTTGTAATGGTACTGAAGATTGGAACCCAAACTACCACAAGGTAACTGATACGATCGACAAAATGTATCTTCCCGCAACTCTTGCGACAGTAAAAGCTGGTGTTGGCACCACGGCCAGCCTGGCAGGACCAATGGGCAAATGCTTTGCCGCTGACCCTCAAATTACGGCCACGCCTCAAGATGAATCCATTACCCTGAATTGGGCAGAAATTGAAGGAGCTGATGTCTATAATATCTATCGCAGCAGCACCACTTGTGATGGTGAATTTACACAAATTGCCCAGGTTTCATCTATTAGCTATGAAGATATGGATGTTGAATTCGAGAATGACTATTATTACAAGGTTCAGGCAGCTGAAAGCGGTGCTGTCTGCTTTTCGCAATTTTCAAACTGTGCGGGAGCCAGGGTTGGGGATCCGGTGTTTTACGAAATCTATATCCCTTTGGTAATAGCAGCGGAGTAGCAGAAAAAATTGATTATCTTTTCAAAAAATTGACCGGGTTTCAAATTGAAACCCGGCTTTTTTATTGTTATTTCTTTCTGTCAGATAAAACTTAGAGGTAATTCATGATGTTCTTTGACACGCCCATCCCTTATCGGTAAACCAGCCGACCTTCAATCGCACCTTTGATCGCCTGATGCTCTCGTAAGTACTCGTCGATCACCGACTGCATGGAGGTCGCCAGCACCCTGGGAGGGTTTAGTTCGCTCAACT
>CAZDPK010000052.1:0-12140 GCA_964507335.1 uncultured Anaerolineaceae bacterium
CTAAACCCGCCCGTAGCGATCAATTAAAATTGGCTATTGAAACAAATTCTGGCTATCCTGGCCAGTCATCGCCGACGTAGCAGCAGAACACGAGGTCTTTGGCTGCTTTTAGTTCATCTGCACGTTTGATCGGCGTGTTATGTGGGGCGTTTTTGAGCAGTTCAGGATTAATACGGGCTTCCTCTGCGATTTTTAGCATCGCTTCCACAAACCGATCCAGGGTTTCTTTGGCTTCTGTTTCGGTTGGCTCGATCATGAGCGCTTCGTGAACGACCAAGGGGAAATAGTTTGTTGGCGGGTGGAAGTTGTAATCCATCAGCCGTTTGGCAATGTCCAGGGCATGGATATCCGGTACATCCTTCCAAACGCCTTCCAAAACAAACTCGTGCATACAATGACGATCATAAGGCAGCGTATAGGTGCCCTTGAGTTTATTCTGCATATAGTTGGCATTCAGAACGGCTTTTTCAGCCACATCCCGCAGACCTTCCATGCCAAGCATGGAAATGTAAGTATAGGCGCGAACGTGCATGCCAAAGTGACCATTAAAGGATTTGATGCGTCCAATGCTCTTAGCAGGATGGATGAAGCCATACAATGGAGCATTTTCTTCATCACCTTCCTCAAGAATGCCGACCAACGGATCAGGCAGATAATCGACCAAGTGACTGGCAACTGCTACCGGACCAGAGCCCGGACCACCACCGCCATGAGGGGTTGAGAAGGTTTTGTGGAGGTTAAAATGCAGGATGTCGATGCCGACATCACCAGGGCGGAAGACGCCCAGCAGCGCGTTCATGTTAGCGCCATCCCCATAGACCAAACCACCAGCTTCATGGACGATCCTTACAACCTCACAGACGTTCTCGTCGAACAACCCCAGTGTATTGGGATTGGTAAACATCAAGCCTGCCAGGCGTTCGTCGCAGAGACTCTTGAGTGCTTCCAGGTCCACATTTCCACGAGCATCGGACGGTAGAGGTACAACCTCAAAGCCGAGCATTGCGGACGAAGCAGGATTTGTGCCATGAGCAGAATCGGGGATGAGCATCCGGGTTCGATGGTGATCACCGCGATCTTTGTGATACTTATGTATGATCAAAGTGCCTACTAATTCGCCGTGTGCTCCGGCAGCAGGCTGAAGGGTAACAGCTGCAAAACCAGCGATCTCTTTCAACATCTCCTGTAGTGAATACATCAGATACAGGTTACCCTGGACAGATTCCACTGGCATACGGGGATGGGTTGCAGCAAAACCAGGAAGGCGACTGACGGTTTCATTGATTTTTGGGTTGTACTTCATGGTACAGGAGCCAAGTGGATAGAATCCCAGGTCGATAGCGTAGTTCTTTTGGGAAATGCTGGTGAAGTGACGTACCACTTCCATTTCCGAGAGCTCAGGCAGTTGCAGTTTCCCACGCACAAAGCCTTTGGGCAGGGCAGTCTCGGGGACATCTGCCTTGGGGAAGGTGACGCCTTTGCGTCCTGGGACAGAAAGGTCAAAAATTGTCGATTCAGCCATGATTTTCCTCCTGCAGAACAGCGCTAAGATATTCAATGTCTTCCCGCTTGATCTTCTCGGTCACTGCCAGTAAGAGGTGGTTTTCCAGTTCAGGATAATCCTGTCCCAGGTCATAACCTCCCAGAATATTATGTTGAAGCAGGTGTTCGAGCACTTCTTCGACAGGTTCGTCGCATTTGATCACGAATTCATGGAAAAATGGTGTCCATTCGTTGACCAAGCTAAAGCCATCGATACCAGAAATCTGGTCTGCGGTAAAGTGGGCTTTTTGGTAGCAGAGATTGGCAACTTGCTGGAAGCCGTACTTGCCGAGCAAACTCATGTAAATGGTGGCAGCCAGCGCCATGAGACCCTGGTTGCTGCAGATATTTGAAGAAGCTTTTTCACGACGGATGTGCTGTTCACGAGCAGTAAGGGTAAGAACATAAGCCAGTTTACCATCGGCATCCACGGTCTCACCAACCAGGCGACCAGCCAACTTGCGCAGTAGCGCATCCTTAACAGCAAAGAAACCCAGATATGGACCACCGAAAGAGAGCGGAATGCCCAGAGGTTGCCCTTCGCCAAAGGCAATATCAGCACCAAGTTCACCAGGGGGAGTCAGGAGACCCAGGGCAGTCGGGTTCACAGCCACAGCAACAAGCGCACCAAATTGGTGAGCGGTCTCAATAAGCTGCGTGTAGTCAATGATACGACCAAAGAAATCAGGGTATTGCACAATCACCAGGGCGGTATCATGATCGATTTGAGCGATGAACTTCTGCATGTTCGGATCGATCCCGGTTTCGGGGTCGTCCCCAACGATTTGTAGTGTGGTTTCTGCCTGCATATAAGTGCGGATGACCTGGCGGTATTGTGGGTTTACAGCGCGGGAAACCAATACTTTCTTGCGCTTGTTACGAAAATGCCCATAAGCAAGGATAACAGCCTCAGCAGCTGCTGTTGCGCCATCATAGTGGGAGGCGTTGCTCACGTCCATACCGGTCAGTTTGCAGATGAGCGATTGGAATTCAAAAATCGCCTGCAGTGTACCCTGGGAAATTTCGGGTTGATAAGGGGTATAGGCTGTGTAAAATTCACCGCGTTGAAGGAGGTTATCAATGGCGGCGGGAATGTAATGGTCATAGGCACCAGCACCAAGGAAACTGAGCAAGTCCTTGGTCGTGGCGTTAGCTGAGGCGATGCTTTCGAGTTCAGCAGCAGCCTCCATCTCAGTGAGACGGGGCGGCAAATTCAAATCGGGGTAGCGGAATTGGGCAGGGATCTCCTTGAAAAGATCCTCAATTTTTCCGACCCCGATCGATTCGAGCATCACCTCCACATCGTGTTTCGTGTGGGGTGTAAACATGGCTTATCTTTCCTGACAATATGTGTCGTAGGCAGGCGCGTCCATCAATTTATCGAGTTCAGATTCATCTGAAACCTGGACTTTTGCCAACCAGCCTTCGGTGTAGGGATTTTCATTCAGAATTTCCGGGGCGTCGACCAGGGTCTGGTTTACTGCAACAACCTTACCGCTGACGGGGAAAACGACTTCGGCAGCTGCCTTGACCGATTCGATGGTAGCCAGGCTATCGCCAACTTTGACTTCATCGTCAACATCGATTTCGAATTCTACAAAAACAACATCGGAGAGGGAATCTTGCGCGTAGTCGGTGATGCCAATGGTGGCGATTCCATCTTCAATTTTTACCCATTCGTCAGTTTTTTGGTATTTAAGATTTTCTGGTACAAGCATTGTTACTCCTTTTGTTGTGTAAGCGTGTAATTGTTAAAAAGCCCATTGTGCTTTGATATTATTCTATCAGGCATTGACTGGTTTTGGCGAGATTTTGAGGGTTTAAGGACATGCCGAAAAACCATTGTCCAAGAGTATTTTGATAGGGGGGGACTCGTAAAACGCAGGGGCTTGCCAAGAACGGTGGGCGTTTGCTCTCATCGCTAACACCTGAGTTAACCAACGCTGTGGATAGACAATAGCCATTCGGTTCGAATGGATTGATCATCAATAATTACGGTCATCAACTACACGATCAACAATCACTCCGCCACCAATTAACTGTTCGTCCTGATAAAAAGCTGCAATTTGACCGGGGGTGATATCGCGCAGGAGTTTACTGGAGGTTACAAGATGGCGTCCGTCTGATTGAGGTTCGACCGTTGCTTCGACCGGGTTCGACTTATAGCGGATTTTGACATCGAACTGGGCTGGTTCCAAAAGAGGTTGCCCAGAAATCCAGTTGATCTGGTCGACATAAAAGGTGTTTGCGCCCAGATCGTTCAGAAATCCGACGATCAGGCTATTGTCAGCTTTCCTTTTTTCAATTACATAAAGAGCTTCGGTCGCAGAGGGCAAGCCCTTGCGTTGACCGATGGTGTAATACGCCAAGCCTTGGTGTTGACCGAGAAATCTGCCATCTCTGTGGTAAACCGGACCAGGCAAAGGGGGCTGTTCGGCATGCTCTTTGAGGAAATCGCGATAGTCTGTGCAAGCCAGGAAACATAAGTCCTGGCTGTCTGGTCGCTCAGAAACTGCCAAGCCCAGATCAGCTGCAATTTTACGAATCTCAGGCTTGTTAAAATCGCCCAGAGGTAACATGGTACGTTTGAGCATGGACTGTGTTAGAAACGTGAGCATGTAACTCTGATCTTTGGCAGTGTCTGCAGCTTTCCAAATCTCGGTTAGACCACTTTGTGTTTTTTTCAAGCGCGCATAGTGTCCGGTTGCGACGAACTCTGCTCCGATTTGATCTGCCTTTTGCAGAATCGCGCTCCATTTAATCTGGCGGTTGCAAAAAACACAAGGGCTGGGAGTGAGCCCGTCCTGGTAGGCGTGAATGAATGGTTGGATCACTTGCTGCTGAAAGGCTTTCCGAATATCCAGAAAATCAACTGGGAAACCAAGGTTCTCAGCAATTTCCTGAACAAGTTCACGCTGGTTGTCTTCACCCCAGGTCAAGAGGTTCAGACCATAAACCTGATAGCCTTGTTTTTGAAGGAGGTGGGCAGCAATGGCACTGTCCACGCCACCGCTGAGTGCGAGTACTACTTTTTTCATGATATGGAAATTTTAACCTAAGAAGTTGACTTCGAAAACTTTGTCCTACAGGTAGATATGTATAATAAAGACCTGCCCTCTTTTTCCCGATCTATAATTGTGTAGAATCGCTCAACAATTATCACCACGAATGGTCTATAAAGTAGACGATCGTTCTAAAGATGATAGTTTGATTTTATTCTTTCAGAAATTTACCGACCTCTTCAATGTACTCCAGCGATTGGTGCCGGAAGTAGGTGTTATATAGTGAAGCGTAATGCCCGCTGGTCGCCAGCAATTGGTTATGTGTGCCTACCTCTAAAATCTTGCCATGATCCAGGACAATGATGCGATCTGCGGATTTGACCGTTGAGAGTCGGTGGGCGATCAGGATACTGGTTGAGTTGCTGAGTATCAGGCTGAGTGCTTGTTGGATCTGCTGCTCAGTAAAGGGATCAATGCTGGCGGTGGCTTCGTCCAGGATAAAGATGGAAGGTTTGTGCACCAAAACGCGCATCAAGGCTACCAACTGGCGCTGTCCCATGGAGATATGTGCACCACGTTCACCGACCTGTGTGTCGAGTCCGTTCGAGAAGGTCTCCAGCCACTCACCCTTTCCGATCAATTGTGCGAGCTGCAAAATTTCATCCTTGGAAATGTCGGGCTTTGAAAAGCGGATATTCTCTTCGATTGTGCCTTCAAAAAGGAATGGAACCTGGTTGACAATCCCCATTTGCAGGCGCAGATCGTCCAGGTTGTATTTGCGTATATCTACATCGTCGATCAGCAGTTCCCCTTCCTGGTATTCGTAAAAACGAGTTACCAGGCGGGCAATCGATGACTTGCCAGCACCAGTATGCCCGACAATGGCGATGTTTTCACCAGGCTTTATATGCAAGTCGAAGTCGGTTAAAACAGGCGCACCAGTGGAATACTTGAAACCTAGATTGTTGAAATCAATTTTGCCTTTGATCTCTTTGATTTCAAGCGAGTCGGTCTGCTTAACACTGTGTTCACTGTCAATCAGCGCAAAAATTCTTTCAGCAGCAGATAGACCAGTCTGGACCTGGGTCCAGTAGGAGGTAATGCTCAAAATCGGCATGAGGAAGCGGTCGCTGGAAAGCAATATCAGGTACCAAGCACCGGCAGTGATCAGCCCCTGGACAACGGAGAGGGAACCGAAGTAGACCATCAAGGCGATTGTCATTCCACCAAGAGTTCGCATTGTCGGGAAAACGATGGAGAGCACAAGACCACGTTGCACGTTGACCTTGAAAGAAGTCTTGTTGGATGTCTGAAACTCCTGGTATATCGCTTCTTCCTGGCGGAAATTTTTGGCGATGGAAATTCCACTAATCGTCTCTTTGATAGTTGCATTGACGTTTGCCATTGCTCGCATTCCACGAGTGGTGACTTTTCGGGCAAGTTTGCGATAGCTCGCAACGATCAGAACAACAAGCGGGACGAATGCGATAACTCCTAATGCCAAACGCCATTCTGTCCGGAACAAGATAATCGCTGTGACGACAGACTCCAGTACGCTTGCGAGCACGTCAGTTGTGAGCCTGATGAGCATTGAAAAATCTTCGCTATCGGTTGTGATCCTGGAAACAATTCGACCAGAAGAAAAGTTGTCATGGAAGGCAAGGTCCTGCCTGAGAGAAGCAGCGAATGCGTCGACAGTCAGGTCGCGAATGACGTAACCGATGATGCGCACCATGTTCCGATGCAGGAGATAATAAAACACAAATCCCATTACCTCGATGAATAGAACCGCACTAACAAGAACTACAAATATGTTGAGGGATGGGTTGACCGAAAGTGTACTGTCCAAAACTTTCGAAACCAGCACAGGTGGCAGGGCAGCCATTATTGCCTTTAAAATTACAATCAGCATGGACGTAAATAACAACTTTTTGTAGGGGCGTGCATAAACCCAAATGCGGGTCAGAAGGGTTTTGTTGCTGTAATTGCGATCATATGATTCACCTGAGAGACCTTGATGAAAACCCATAATTTAGACCTCCCCAAAAATAGCCTGGTAGGCTGGTGATGTCTTCATGAGATCTTCGTGGCTTCCGATGGCAGCAATGCGACCTTTTCGCATGACGATGATTAGATCTGCCCACCGAATCTGGGACAAGCGGTGGGTGATGATGAAAGTTGTGCGACCGGTCGAGGCGATTTTGATGGCTCTCTGGATTTCATCCTCGGTCTGGCTGTCAATTGCGCTGGTCGAATCATCCAAAATCAGGATGCGAGGGTCGGTGAGGAAAGCCCGGGCAAGTGCCAGACGCTGTCGTTGACCCCCTGAGAGGGTCGTACCTCGTTCGCCAATGACTGTGTTGTAACCATCTTCCAGGTCATTGATGAATCCGTCAGCCTGAGCTTTTTTAGCGGCTGCTTTGATTTCTTCTATTGTTGCACCTGGTTTGCCAAATGCGATGTTTTCAGCAACGGTCTTGGAGAAGAGGAAGATATCTTGTTCGATGATTGAGATCTGACTGCGCAGGCTATCCAGTTTCCATTGCCGCAAATCGAAACCATCGATCAACACCTGTCCTTCAGCGGGATCATAGGTGCGATTGATCAGGCGGATCAGGCTGGTTTTCCCTGAACCAGTTTGTCCAACAATCGCCACAGTTTTTCCGGGTTCCACCGAGAGATTAAGGTTCTCAAGTGCAAATTTTCCTTCTTCGTAGGCAAAGGAAACATTTTTGAATTCAACTTTTCCCTCGATCTGGTTTACATGACCGTCCGCGTTCTCATCCAGGTTATTTTCTGCATTCATCACATTCAGCAAACGTTGTGCACCAGCCAAGCCGGAAGAAATCATCGAATAAGAGCGGATCGAGGTGTTGGTCGGAAAACCCAAGACAGACAGAGCACTGAAATAGGTCACGACTGCACCAAGCTCAATTTGCCCCTGGCGCGCAAGAAGCAAGGCATGGAGCAATCCAAAACCCATTGCAAGTGCCAGCAATAGCAATGGCAAGAAGCGAGCTTCGATATCACCTTGTTTAATGGTGGCATCCCGGTAAGCCTGAGTGTTTTTCCGGAAAAGGGCAATTTCGCTCTCTTCCTGGGCAGCTGCTTTGACAGTCTCGATTCCATCGATATCCTCCGCAAGACGACTGTTCATTTTTCCAAAGCTGGAACGAACCTCAGTTGTCACCGGTTTCAGAATCTTAAGGAAATGCCATATCGCGATGAAATAGGTGATGATGAAGAGCAAAGGGGTGGTTAAAAGTGCCGGGTGAATGGAAGCGCCGATGGTCAAGGGAATGAACAGGAAGTTCAGTGAACCAAAGACCATGTTGATGCCGGGGCTGAAAATATAGTTGACTTCCCGGATGTCATTGGTAGCTCTTGCCATCAGGTCTCCGATGGATTGGAGACTATGGAAAGTCATGCTCTTGCCAAGCAAGCTTATGTAAAACTCCTCACGAACATCGCGCTCAATCATTTGCGCAGTTACTTCAAAACCGAAATTGCGCGTGAATTGGCTTACGCCGCGAATCAGCTGGGTGATGCCAATGAAAGCGGCACTGCGTAGAAAGAGATCGGTCGAAGGTGCGCCGGAGGTCAGGTTGGTAAACACCCGTCCAAATTCTACGGCAGGGACCGCAGCCAAGGCGGCGTTGCCGATGGCTCCGATTAGTGCAATCAGAAAGACTGGCCAGTGGTATAAAGCATGTCCTGCGACCCATTTGATGGGGCTCGATCGCCAGGTTTTGTATTTAAAAGGTATTGAAAATTCGCTAATTGTCATGATTAATATCAAAATTGTACTTTATCAGAGCAAAAAGGGCAGTTTTCTTACAAAAAGGGGAACGTGCTAGTATTCTTGGCGAGAATGCAAGTTTATCTAATGTCAGACATTTCGCCCCTGCTTCGTAAACCAACATCACGGAGAGGGTTTTGGTAAGATTTGGCTGGAATGTCAGCTATCGTTTCCTTGACGCGTGTTTGGGGCTGGCTTATAATGTGGGGGTTCTGATTAATTATATTAATCAGATTAATAAAATGAAAAACTCAAACCTTGCGCTTCTGTCTTACCTGGCATCGAATGCTAAAGAGGGGAAAAGTATTCCCAGTATTGCCCAATTGAGTGAAGATTTAGGACTCAGCACCTCCGTAGTGCGTGAACAGTTGGAAGTTGCACGACAACTTGAGCTGGTTGAAGTCAAAACTAAAACTGGAATTCAGACGTCATCTTTTTCTGCTGCGCCAGCTATTGGCCTGGCATATCGCTACGGACTTGAAATGCAGCCGGATTTGATTTGGGACCTGTTATCAGTTCGTCAGCACCTTGAGTTATCCTACTGGCAGGAAGCTGTGGTGAACCTTAGCAAAAAAGATATTGAATACCTTGCTGAGATCATTGATACAGCCTCTAAGAAACTTGACAACCGATCGGTCATTATCCCAATTGAGGAACACAAGGAATTCCACCTTGCTATCTACCGACCGCTCAATAATAGTTTTCTGAACAGTATTTTGGAATCATACTGGAATATCAGCCTCGAGACTGGGATTCATAATCTAACCGACATAACTCATCTTCAGAATGTTTGGGCATATCATCGAAAGATCCAACAGGCTATAGCAACCAAGGAATATGATTTGGGTTATCAAGCCTTAATAACTCATTTTGAATTAGTAAGAACTCAAAGAAAAGCTGAGCTTAAGCAGCGATTTGAGTAAAGGAGAGAATGCTTAATGATTGAGGCAAGTGAAGTTATTTACCAAGGGGATGAACCGATTGTCAATGAGTTTTGCATCACAATATGCACGGTCAACGGTTCGGGCAGCGCCACTGCCAATAATATTCTGTACCGCACTCTTTTCCACATGGGAATCCCTACCTCAGGAAAGAACGTATTCCCATCCAATATCAAAGGATTACCAACCTGGTTTGTGATCAGGGCTTCCGAGAAAGGTCATACTGGGAGGCAGCTTAACGATGATATCGTCGTTGCGATGAACCAGGTAACTTTCGAGAAAGACATGCAGTACCTGGCAAAAGGTGGTGTAGTTTTCTATGCGGACCACCTGATCCTGCCTGAAAATCCTCGAGAAGATTTGATTTACTATCCAATGCCCATCAAGAACCTGATGAAAGGTACTGACATCCCTCGAAAATTGCAGGGATTCATGGAAAACATGCTTTTTGTTGGTATCGTCGGGCAGGTCCTTGGGATTCCTTTGGAAGCCTTGAATTCCACAATTTACAGTCATTTCTCTTCGAAACCAACCATTGCTGAATCGAACTTTTCGATGGTGAAAAATGGTTATGATTACGCCGCTGAGAACCTTGTTAAAAAGGACAGGTTCTTTGTAAAAAGACTCCCTCCCCTCACCGATCATATTCTCACCGATGGCAACAACGCCGGCGGATTGGGATCTCTTTTTGGCGGATTAGAGTTTTGCTCCTGGTATCCCATCACGCCGGCAACCAGCCTGGTGGAGGCAATGATAGACCAGGTTGACCAACTTCGGCTCGACCCAGTTACTGGCAAGAAAACCTGCGTGATCTTACAAGTGGAAGATGAATTGGCAGCCATGGGTGCTGCCATTGGCGCAGGTTGGGGAGGATTACGCTCAATGACTGCGACCTCGGGTCCTGGTATCAGCCTGATGACAGAAAATATTGGTTTGGCGTATTTCACAGAAACTCCTGTGGTCATCTGGGATGTGCAGCGGGTTGGTCCGAGCACTGGTTTGCCCACGCGAACAGCCCAGGGCGATCTCTCCATGCTTTATAACCTCGGTCATGGAGATACCAGCCATATTATCCTCATTCCAGGCACAGTTACTGAGTGTTTTGAGTTCGGCTGGCGTTCACTTGACCTGGCAGAAAGATTCCAAACTCCCATTTTTGTACTAACAGATCTTGACCTGGGTATGAACCAGTGGGTTACCAAGAAATTTGTGTATCCAGATAAACCGATCGATCGCGGTCGAATCATTTGGGAGAAAGAACTGGATCAGTTTATTGATTGGGGACGCTTTAAGGACATTGAAGGCGATGGGATCCCTTATCGCACGGTGATGGGAAATCAGAATCCAAAGGCTGCCTATTTCACGCGTGGAACGGGGCATGATGAATATGGCACCTACAGCGAAGACCCAGAGAATTGGTCCCAAATACTTCTTCGCATTGAAAAGAAACTGATCAGCGCTGTGCCCCTGCTGCCAGCTCCCGTTTTCCGACGTTCGAAAGGTGAAGAGGTTGAGATTGGGATCATCGGTATGGGTTCAACGGATGACGCCCTGCGAGAAACTCAAGATAAGCTGTCGGACATGGGCATTCCTGTCGACTATATGCGCGTCAGAGCGCTGCCAACGAATCCGGCGGTACGTGAATTCATCGCAAGCCATGCTCGCAACTACGTTTTGGAACTGAACCGGGACGGTCAACTTTGCGATATTTTGTCATTGGAAATTTCTGAGTATTCACAAAAATTGATTTCGATTTCCGATATTGGCGGAATGCCGATGACCGCCGAGTGGGCTGTCAAGAGCATCATCAACCAGGAACGCAAGGAAGGCAAACGTGGAAACTGAAGCGAAAACTGTACAACTCAACCTCTGTGGGCTTGCCCTCGGCGATTACAAAGGTAGTCCCTCAACCTTATGTCCAGGATGCGGACACAATGCCGTTTCAGCCCAGGTGCAAAATGCGGTTTGGGAACTGGGGCTTCCGCCAGAGCGTTTCATCAAGATTAGCGGTATCGGCTGTTCCAGCAAGAGCCCTAATTATTTTCTGAATCGATCTTTTGGATTTAATGGCTTACACGGACGGATGCCGACCCTGGCGACCGGGGCTTGTTTTGCTGATGCTTCTATTCACATCCTCGGTTTCTCTGGAGATGGGGACACAGCCAGCATTGGCATGGGTCATTTTAAGCATGTCATTCGCCGCAACGTACCCATGACATACATCATCGAAAACAACGGCTGCTACGGGTTGACCAAAGGTCAATTTTCTGCTACTTCCGATCAAGGACTGGTATTGAAGCACCAGGGTGTCAATATGCTACCTCCGCTGGATATGTGCATGGAAGCCCTGATCAGTGGGGCCAATTTTGTTGCACGCGCTTATTCAGGCGATGCCAAGCAGTTAAAAGAACTGATCAAGGCTGCCATTTCACAACGAGGAATTGCCATCATTGACGTCATAAGCCCTTGTGTAACCTTCAACAACAAGGATGATGCCTTGCAATCGTATACCTGGGGAAGAGACAATGAAGCCCCATTGCATGATTTCAAGCATTTCAGTCGCAAAGAGGACCTCGATCTGGCCGATTTTGAACCTGGTTCATTTCGGGAAATACGCATGCAGGATGGCACCTACATGATTTTGCGCAAGATCGAAAAGGATTACGACCCCACCGATCGCAGTGCTGCTCTTGATTTGCTGACCGAATCATACAAAAATAAGTATTTTGCCACCGGATTGATCTATTTCTCCGAGTCTGCAGCAACCATCCAGGAACTCTATGATTTGCCAGAAGAACCTTTGAATCGAATCAGCAGCGATCGCTTGCGCCCGACTCAAGCGATGTTGGCGGAGAT
>CAZDPK010000053.1:0-11980 GCA_964507335.1 uncultured Anaerolineaceae bacterium
GTCCTTGCAAATTCATCAAAAGTGCTATAATAGCCTCCACAAACACGATGGCAGAACATAGGTCATCCGCCAGAGAGCAGCCACAACGCTGAAAGGCTGCCAGCGCCCGCGGAGCGCCTCAGACCCCACTCACCTGCCCCTCCCCCAGGAGCGTGGCTGCGGTGATTTCCTTTAGCCGCAGACGGTCAGACCCGTTATAGTCTCCATGAGCTGCCCATCCGCGTGGTGGGAAGCAGGGTGGTACCGCGAAAGCAATTTCGTCCCTGCATGCAGGGATTTTTTATTTAACAGATAAATTATGATTTTGCCCACTCAGGGAACGGCCAGTGTCCGCCTGCCCTGTGTACGGGTTTCGTGCATCAAAGAGGATGAACGAAGGCTGAAAAATTGAAACAACAGGAGAAAAACATGATCGACCCAACCAGTATACCGATGTACAAGCCCGAAGAAATCGAGCAAAAGTGGCAATCCCGCTGGGAAGAAGATCGACTTTACCAGCCCGAGCGCGATCCGGACAAGACCAAACATTACGCGCTTACCATGCTGCCTTACCCCTCTGGTGACCTACACATCGGTCACTGGTATGCTATGACGCCCTCAGACGCGCGTGCCCGCTTCAAGCGAATGCAGGGCTACAACGTGTTTTTTCCGATAGGCTTTGATGCTTTTGGTCTGCCGGCTGAAAACGCTGCCATCAAACACAACATTCACCCGGGTAAATGGACGTTTGCCAACATCGAGCGCATGCGTGGGCAGCTTAAATCGATGGGCAATAGCTTCGACTGGCGCTCTGAGATCATTTCGGCTGATCCGAAGTATTACCGTTGGACGCAGTGGTTCTTCAACCAGTTTTACAAAAACGGACTGGCTTACCGAAAATTTTCTCCAGTCGATTTTTGCCCCAGCTGCAACACCACGCTGGCGCGCGAGCAGGTGCAAGGTGATGACCGCCATTGCGAACGCTGCGGCACGCCTGTGATCCGCAAGGACTTGAACCAGTGGTTTTTCAACACATCCGCCTACGCTGAGGAACTGCTCAATTACGAAGGTCTCGACTGGCCGGAATTTATTAAAACGCTGCAACGAAAGTGGATTGGCAAATCTCAAGGTGCGTCAGTCGTCTTCAAGACCGAAGCCGGCGACCCGATCGAGGTCTTCACCACCCGTCCAGACACGCTTTGGGGTGTGACCTATATGGCGCTCTCCCCTGAACATCCCCTGGTGGATAAGATCACCACGCCTGCCCAGTTTGACGCAGTGCGCGCTTACCAGGAACAGGCAAAACGCCAGTCTGACATCCAGCGGGAGTCAGTCACACGCGAGAAAACTGGTGTCTTCACTGGTGGTTATGCTGTCAACCCGGTCTCTGGTCAGCACATCCCGATTTGGGTGGCTGATTATGTGCTCATGTCTTATGGCACCGGGGCAATCATGGCTGTTCCGGCTCACGACCAGCGCGATTTTGAATTTGCGCGCCAGTTTGACCTTCCCATCAAAGTTGTGATTCACCCCGATGGAAAGGAGATAGTCCTGCCTGAAGAAATGACAGAAGCCATCGAAGCACATGGCTCAATGGTCAACTCTGGACCGCTCACCGGCACTCCGGAAGAGGAGAGTTTTAGTGCCGCCAGCCAATACATTGAAGAAATCGGTGTCGGCAAAGCCGCAACGAACTATCGCCTGCACGACTGGTTGATCAGTCGCCAGCGCTATTGGGGCGCACCAATCCCGGTGGTCTATTGTCCGCATTGCGGTGCCGTGCCCGTGCCCGACGAGCAGCTGCCCGTACTACTGCCCGATGACGTTGAGTGGCTGCCAACCGGCGAAAGCCCACTCAAGCTGCACCCCACCTGGCGCTTCACCACCTGCCCCAATTGCGGTGAGCCGGCAGAGCGTGAAACCGACACCATGGACACCTTCATGTGCTCCAGCTGGTACCATCTGCGCTACCTGAGCCCGGATTACAACGAAGGACCTTTTGATCCTGCCCAATATAACTATTGGATGCCGGTCGATACCTACACTGGCGGCTCAGAACATGCCACCATGCACTTGATCTACACACGCTTCTTCCACAAAGCCGCTCGCGATTGCGGGATCACTCAGGGCAAAGAACCCATGCTGCAGCTCAGAAACCAGGGTATGGTTTTGGGCGAAGACGGCGAAAAGATGAGCAAAAGTCGCGGCAATGTGGTCAACCCGGATGAATTGGTGGCGCGTTATGGTGCCGATACGGTGCGCGCGTACATCATTTTCTTCTGCCGATGGGAACTGGGCGGACCTTGGTCCAGCACCGGTATTGAAGGCAACAGCCGCTGGCTAAGAAGAGTATGGCACATGCTGCTGGAGCCCACTTATGGGAAACCAGACGCGGAGGTTCTGAGAGCACTACGCCGCAAAACCCACCAGACGTTGAAACGAGTGACGTACGACTTCGAGAATTTCGAATTCAACACAATCGTCTCCAGCCTGATGGAGCTGCTCAACGAGATGGGTCGTGCCAAGAACGCCGGAGCGTTTGGCTCGCAAGAATGGAACGAGAGCGCTGATATTTACCTGCGCATGCTGGCACCCGTCTGCCCGCATATCGCTGAAGAGCTGTGGGAGCGCCTGGGCAAACCATATTCGGTGCACACTACAGCCTGGCCAAAGGTGGATGAAGAAGCAGCCAAAGATGAGATGATCACTCTGATCATGCAGGTTAATGGAAAGCTGCGCGATCGTATTATTGTGGAACCAGGCATCAGCGATGAGGAAGCACAGAGGCTGGCGTTGGCAAGCGAAAACGTCCAACAAGCCCTGGAAGGCCGCCCTGTACGCAAAGTCATCGTCGTGCCGGGTAGACTGGTCAATGTAGTTGGGTAACAACATCTTGTCATTCTGAGCGCCAGCGAAGAATCTTGACTGTTGAAAGTTAAGATCCTTCGCTGTTAAGGCTCAGGATGACAAGAAGTAACGTGAAACATTCCTATGCAAGACGCCTTAGCCATCCTAAATCTGGACTATTACCTTAACTATCCGCTCATCTATGCTCTCGGGCATGGAGCGGAATTAATTGGCACAAGCCAGGATAGCGTCGCCTTGCTCAGACCTGATCCCGATTTTCTCCTCCTGGGAGGTGCCAACCCGTTCGAACTAGTCAAATACCGACCCAAACCCGACCTGATCCTGCTCTGTGGCAGTCAGAATGCTGCGGCTGTGGCAGCCTATTTCGGGCTAAGTGATATTTTGGAATGCCACCAACTTTACTACCCCCGCCAGAGCATTGAATCTGACCTGGAGCTTGAACCCCTCAAACTGGAGGATGCTGCCTTTGTCCTGAAACATTATCACCGTCTGGATCCAGAGGAAATCAAGCGCGCAATCAACGAAGAAAGAATGTTTGGACTACGCGACGATGGGAAACTTTTTGCTTTTATCGGTTTGCATGAAGATCATGCCATGGGCATGTTGGAAGTTTTACCAGAATACCGACGGCAGGGTTGGGGCGAACGCCTCGAGCGTGCCTTGATCTATAAACTAATTCAAATGGGCGAATTACCCTATGGTCACGTGGTCGTCGGCAACGAAAGTTCGATGCAGCTGCAGAAGAAACTGGGGTTTATCTTGTGTAGCGATAAAGTTTTCTGGATGTGGTAACGGTTTGTCATCCTGAATTAAGTGAAAGATCTTGGTGCAAGCCAAGCTAAGGTCCTTCGAACCCAAGGCTCAGGCAGATAAAAAATCTTGAGTCAATTTCCACATGAACTATAAAACAGATCCACGCGAAACATAGGATCTTCCTTGTACTAACTTCACCAGGAAAAATAAACCCGGAAATATTCGGGTAAAATTACACAATAATATGTCTGCTTGTCAGTCTAGCAGATCGCCCGTGAGTTTGGGCTGAACGTCTATCCGGTCAAAACAGGAGCTTTCATGAAAACCGTTGTTGCTGGTGCCCTGGGGGAATGTGTTCACGTTGCTGGTGTAAGTAATTTTCTACGACTAGCTGAATCAGCTGGTTGGAGAACGGTCTTTCTCGGTCCAGCTGTTCCGATTGAGACCTTTCTTGAGGTTGCCCGCCGTGAAAATGCTGATCTGGTCGGTGTTTCTTATCGCCTCACTCCCGAAACTGGTGAGCGCCTGTTGGCAGAGTTTGCAGAAGCCGCTGCTGATTTACATAGCCAAGGAGTTCGTTTTGTTTTCGGCGGCACCCCACCCATCAGTCGCAAAGCCGCAGCTCTGCAAACTTTTTTTGATCAAATTTTTGATGGTAGCCAAAGCCGCGAAGAGATTATCACTTACTTAAGAGGTGAAGACCTTTCCTCTGTTGGTGAATTGAACTACCCCCAAAGCACGATTGAACGAATCCAATGGAAGAAGCCATACCCGCTGCTGCGCCACCATTTTGGCTTGCCGACCATGGCAGCCAGCGTCGAAGGTATCCAAAAAATTGCCGAAGCCAAGGCATTGGACGTCATTTCTCTTGGTATAGATCAGGATGCCCAGGCTAACTTTTTCCACCCTGAACGCCAGAATCCGCGTACCACTGGTGCTGGTGGTGTGCCTGTTCGCAGTGCTGAAGACTACCGTCAGCTCTACCAGGCGTCGCGCACTGGCAACTTTCCGCTCTTGCGCACCTATTCAGGCACGGACGATTTTATCCGCCTGGCTGAAATGTACGTTGAAACCATCAACATCGCCTGGTGTGCCATCCCCCTGTTCTGGTTTAACCTGATGGACGGGCGTGGTCCGCTCACGCTGGAAGAATCAATACGCGATCATCAGCAAGTGATGTCCTGGTATGGTGAACGCGGCATCCCTGTTGAATTGAATGAACCTCATCATTGGGGCATGCGCGACGCACCGGATGTGGTTTTTGTGGTCTCTGGCTTTCTTTCGGCTTACAACGCCAAAGCCTTCGGCGTCAAAGATTACATCGCTCAATTGATGTTCAACAGCCCGCCCAACGTTTCGGACGCCATGGACCTGGCAAAAATGCTCGCTATCCTGGAGATGATCGCGCCGCTTGAAGACGAGAACTTCCACATCTGGCGCCAAACCCGAACCGGCTTGCTCAGCTATCCCCTGGAGGACAACGCTGCCCGGGCCCACCTGGCAACCAGCATCTACCTGCAGATGGCATTGCGTCCGCATATTATTCACATTGTCGGTCACACTGAAGCCGATCACGCCGCCACTGGGGCGGATGTTATTGAAGCCAGTCTGGCAGCCAGGCGAAGTATTGAAAACGCCCTGGCTGGTCAACCTGATATGACAGTTGACCCCAAAATTCAAGCCCGTAAAAAGTACCTGATCGAACAAGCTCGCATTACTTTGCAAGCTATCAAAGCTATCGCCCTGGAAGGTGTCAGGGACCCTCTTACAGACCCGGGTACGCTGACAAAAGCCGTCAAAGTCGGCATCCTGGATGCCCCCCAATTAAAAAACAACTCCTTCGCTCCCGGAATTATCAGCACGCGTGTACTGCACGGTGCCAGTGAGGCAGTTGATCAAAACGGAAATCCCATCTCCGAACAAGAACGCTTAAAAATTTTTTTGAAATGAGGAATGTATGGATAAGAATTATCGTTATGCCGTAATCGGCGCTGGCAACGGGGGCAAAGCCATGGCAGCCTACCTGGCTCTCTTGGGAATCCAGGTGACACTGTACAATCGTACAGCCAACCGAGTGGAAGTTATTCGATTACGCGGAGGCATTGACCTGGAAAGCCCAACCGAACCACACGGATTTGGTGAAATCTATAAAGTCACGGATAACATGGAAGAAGCTCTGCGCGAGGCCGATATTGTTATGGTGGTGGTACCTTCCTCTGCCCATTATGACATAGCTAAAACAGCAGCACCGTTTCTAAGAGATGATCACATTGTGATCCTGAATCCTGGCCGCACAGGAGGCACGCTTGAGTTTTGTCACACTCTAACGCAGGAGAATTGCCCAGCTAAGCCAATCATTGCTGAAGCAGAGACTTTTATTTTTGCCAGCCGTTCTGAAGGACCCAGCCAGGCGCGCATTTTCCGCATTAAAGAAGCTGTACCACTGGCAGCCTTACCCGCAACGCGCACTGCTGAAGTGTTGAAAGCAATTCATCCTGTTTTTCCGCAGTTTATCGACGGCAAAAACGTACTTCAA
Organism: uncultured Anaerolineaceae bacterium; assembly: GCA_964507335.1. GTDB lineage: Bacteria > Chloroflexota > Anaerolineae > Anaerolineales > Anaerolineaceae > Mesolinea. The sequence goes on from CAZDPK010000053.1 coordinate 6,137, forward strand.
ACCGGGCTCAATAATATGGGAGCCATCTTCCACCCTGCCCTGGCTTTACTCAACGCAGGTTGGATTGAAGCTACATCCGGCGATTTTCAGTTTTATGTCGACGGCGTCACCCCCTCGGTAGCCAAGGTATTGGAAGTGCTTGACCGGGAACGCGTAACTGTAGCTTCTGCCTTGGGGTTAAAAGCCAGAAATGCGTTGGAATGGCTGGAACTGGCTTACAATGCCACTGGGGAAAATCTTCACGAAGCCATGCATAATCAAACTGGATATTATGGAATCCGTGCACCGGGCACACTTAACCACCGCTATATCACTGAGGAAATTCCGATGAGCCTGGTACCGATCGCCTCCTTTGGCAGCACCTATGGTGTCTCGGTTAATGGCATCAACAGCATCATTAACCTGGCTTGTTATATCCACAGCACTGATTACCGGCGCAAAGGTCGTACCGTTGAAAGGCTTGGAATAAAGGAGATGAGCGTTGGCGAGTTGGTAAAATTCGTTGAAACCGGCGAAAGGGATTAAAGCGCATGCCACGTGAGATGTGAAAAATCGTAGTGACAGCGCAGTTCTGGCTTCTTGTTGCAGGAATTCCAGCCCCGCTAAAAAATGACCACAAAAAAGGGCGGCTTTTAGCCGCCCCAATTATCTTCTAAAACAATTCTAATCAGAGTTATCCAGCAAGCAATTCCCGGCTCTTCTGCAAAACGTTCTCGACAGTGAATCCAAATTCCTGCGAGAGGAAGTTGCTGGGGGCGCTGGCGCCAAATCGATCCAGTGTGATCATTTTACCTTCCGATCCCACCCACTTATGCCAACCAAGGCTGGTCGCGGCTTCGACAGCCAGGCGAGCTTTTACTTCGGGCAGCATCACTTCCTTCTGGTATGCTTCTGGTTGCGCTTCAAATAATTCCCAGCTTGGCATGGAAATTACGCGTACGCCAAAACCTTCTGTCGCAAGCGTTTCTGCAGCCTTGACAATCAGCTCAACTTCTGAGCCCGTTGCCATTAAGACTAATTGCACAGGCTTGGGTCCCAAATCTGCCATTACATATGCACCATTTTCAAGGTTACTTGCGTTTGCATACTTTTCACGATCAAACGTTGGTACATTTTGACGGGTCAATGCCAGTAATGTCGGAGCGTTTCTGCGTTCGATGGCGACCTTCCATGCTGCCGAAACTTCGTTGGCATCCGCTGGACGTAATGTCACCAAGTTAGGGATCGTGCGTACTGCTGCCAGGTGTTCCACCGGTTGGTGAGTGGGACCATCCTCGCCGACCATGAAACTGTCATGGCTGAAGACCCAAATGCTTCCTGTATTTGAGAGGGCTGAGATCCGCAGGGCAGGTCGTAAATAATCGGAGAACACAAAAAACGTGGCCACAAAGGAAATCAATCCACCATGCTGGTTGAGCCCGTTGTTGATCGCACCCATCGCATGCTCCCGAACACCATAATTGATCATTCGACCGTAATAACTGCCTTTTTGAAAACCGACTGTCTTTTCAATAACAGTTGAGTTGGATCCACTCAAATCCGCAGAGCCTCCCACCAACTCAGGCAAAATTCCAGCCAGAGCATTGATCACTTTACCGGATACAGAGCGGGTTGCCATACCTTTCTCGCTTGAGGGGAAGGTTGGCAAGGCATCTTTCCAGTTTCCAGGAAGTTCACCTGCTACTACGCGTTTAAACTCTTGACTCTTTTCGGGGAAGTTTTGGCTGTAATTCTGGAGGGTTTGTTCCCATTCTGTTTCAACTGTTGCGCCTCTCTCAAGTGCTTCACGGAAATGCGCCAGGACGGCATCACTGACATAAAACATCGGTTCGGTTGGATAGCCAAGGGCTACCTTTGCGCCTTCCAGTTCTTCTTTCGAAGGTATCCCGCTGTGTGCAGCTGGTTTTCCACCCCAGGTTGGATAACCATAGCCGATCACTGTGTGGCAAAAAATCATGCTTGGTCGCGGGTCTGCCTTTGCTTGCATAATTGCCTGGTCAATTTCTGCCACGTTGTTTCCATCCTTCACGTGCAGCACCTGCCAACCGTAGGCTTCATAACGTTTTGCACGGTCTTCGGTGAAAGCCAGGTCAGTCGTCCCATCGATTGTGACGTTGTTATCATCATAGAAGCAGATCAGTTTTCCCAGACCAAGATGTCCTGCCAGAGAGGAGGCTTCTGAAGTAACGCCTTCCATCAAATCCCCATCGCCGGCGATCACGTAGGTGGTATGATCTACGATTTTTTCGTTCTCAGTGTTGTAAACTGCCGCAAGGTGAGCTTCTGCGATCGCCATCCCTACAGCCACTGCCAAACCCTGCCCTAATGGACCAGTGGTGGTCTCCACGCCTTCGGTATGCCCATATTCCGGATGTCCGGGAGTCAGGCTGCCCATTTGGCGGAATTGCTTCAACTGTTCCATGGTCATCTTTTCATATCCGGTCAGGTACAACAGGCTGTACAGCAGCATGGAGCCATGCCCGGCTGAAAGCACAAATCGATCCCGGTCAAACCACTTGGGGTTGGCGGGGTTGAAGCGTAAGTGGCGGGTAAACAAGGTGTAAGCAATCGCTGCAGCGCCCATTGGCATACCAGAGTGCCCGGAATTCGCTTTGTGAACTGCATCGGCAGAGAGAAATCGGATCGCATTAATCGCTTCTTCCTGGAATGGAGTGTTTGCTTGCATGGTTCTCCTTTTCTGAACAATCAGATAAATTGGAATTTATAATTTTTTATTATAACCTCTCGCATGGGTGGTGGAGACTGATGCGTAAATTGAAAGAGGTCGAAAAAATTTCGACCTCCTTTGTTTCGAGTGAATCGAGCTTACACTCAGATTCGTTTTTCAACTTCAGCCTTAAGATAGGCGATAACTTCAGCCTCAGTGTCCATGTTCTGAACCTTTTTGGCTATAGTCTCTGCCTCTTCCAGCGTGAAAAGCGACAAGGTGCGTTTTACCCGACTGATATTCGCAGCGTTCATGCTAAACTTGCGCAAGCCCAGCCCAAACATCACCAAAGCCCCCAGGTGATCGCCTGCCAGCTCACCACAAACCGAAATCGGTTTCCCAGCTTTATTAAACTCAGTAAAGATCTGTCCCAAAATTCGGAACATCGAGGGAGACATGCTTTGATAATAGCTGGTGATTGCCGGGTTCATCCGGTCAACTGCGTGCAAATACTGGGTCAGATCATTGGTGCCGACACTACCAAAATCAACTTCTTTTGCTGCCAAATCGGCAATTAGCCCGATCGATGGAATTTCGATCATAATCCCGACATGAATCTTCTCATCAAAGGCGATGGCTTGTGATCGAAGCTCTTCTTTAACTTCAGTCACCACTGCTTTGGCAGCCCGGATATCATCGATCGTACCCACCATTGGGAACATGATCTGCAAGGGTCCAAAAGCTGAAGCCCTCAATGCTGCTCTCAACTGGGTCTTGAACACATCAATGTGGTCAAGGCACAAGCGCAGAGCCCTGTTACCCAGAAATGGGTTGTCTTCTTTGGGTAAAACCATGTAGCGCAAGGTTTTGTCACCACCAATGTCCAGCGTCCGCAGTGTAACCGGGTTGCCCATCGCGTTTGCCAAAACCCGCTTATAGGCTTCGAACTGTTCTTGTTCGGTAGGCATGTGTTCACTGCCCATATAAACGAATTCCGTCCGGAATAAGCCAACAAAATCGACAAACTTGAAGCTTTCGTCAGGATCTGTGCTGCCTACATTGAGACCAATACTATAACGTTCTCCACTGGCAACCAGAGGAATCTTATCCAGGTATTGGCTGGTTTCACGTTCTTCTTTAATATATGCAACCAGTTTGTCCTGGTAATCTTTGATGGTTTCCTTTTCGGGGTCCAACAAAACCTTACCAGCCAGCGCATCCATGATGACACTGTCACCATTGCTCATGATCTCGGTCGCGTCTGACACACCTAATAAAGCTGGAATTTTATAACTTCTGGCAATAATGGCTGTATGTGAGGTAGCGCCCCCTACTTCAGTAATGATGCCCAACACCCGGTTGCGATCCATGGTGGCGGTGTCACTTGGCAGCAGGTCGTGTGCGACCACGATCACATTTTCGCGCAGACTGGAGAGGTTGCTTTCTTTCTCGCCCTTCAGAATGCGTAAAACACGGTTGCGCACATCACGCAGGTCAGCGGCTCGGGCAGCAATCAGGGGATCTTTGGCCTTTTCCAGCATCCCAGCGAAGCTTGTGTAGACTTCATCAACCGCATAGTCGGGCATTGTCCGGCTTTCGTAGATCATCTCTTTTACACCGTCAAGGACTTCCTCATCCATCAAGATTTCGACATGAGCAGTGAAAATCTTCGCCTTTTCGGGAGATAATTCTGACATCGAAGTGATGATGTAATCCAGTTCCTTCTCGGCAGTCTTTACAGCATCCTGGTATTTCTTGAAAAACTCATCTTCTTTACCAGCCTCAAAGTACGATTCATGGACATCAGCTTTGAAAGCTTTGTAGATGTATACCTTCCCAAGGGCGATACCCCTGGAGACGGGATTCCCTTTTAAGATCCTCATCAATGCTCCTTTCTAATTCCTTGCAGGCAACGTGCATAGCGCGTTCCAGTTGGTGTCAGTCAATCGCTGTGCTAATCTTCTCCAAATTTCGATTCAACCAGCGCATACAGTTTTTCAACGGCTTCTACCTCGTCTGGTCCGTCGGCCGCAATTTCAATTGGAGTGCCAACAGCTAAACCCTGGGCTAAAATTTTGATGATCGATTTTGCGTTAGCTGGTAAGGCGGCCTCATCATCGAGCCGTTGAACGGTCACTTTGGATTCAAACTGTTTTGCAACTGCAACGAACTCTGAGGCTGGTCGGGCGTGAAGCCCGGATGCGTTCTTTAACTCTGTTTTCTTGCTGTACATAAATTCTCCTTTTTACTGAAATATACTACGCTGGTCTTTTAGTAAGAAGGTTAGGATTTCTGAGGAATAATACGGCCAGAAGACGGAATTATTGTGTTGGTCCAAAAAGTGAGGAATCCGTCCCACATTGTCCTATTAAACCAGCGTTCAGACAAATTGTATAATCAATGTTATCCAATTTTACCGAATTGTACCGTTCTGTGTTACCCAAATTTTGATAAACAAACTATTGAGGCTACTATTTTGCCATTCTTTCACGCAACCTTGCAACCTGTGGGCTGTCTGCGCGCATCATCATGCGAAAGTGTCTTACCACAGCGACCGGGTTTCTAAACATCAGGCGCGGTCCAGCATAACGCATTACTTCCCGAATCTTTTCCCGGTAGAGGGTCTGATAACAATGCACCGGACAGCGTCCACAAACCGGCTTTTCGGGTAAGAACAGGCAGCGTGCGACCCGTTCCTGGGCGTAATCCAACAGTTCCTGGCAATCGGGGCACAAGCTTTTGCGGGTGCCGTGTTTTGCCCTGCAATACAACCTGGTCATATCGGCGATTGTTGCTTGTTCCTGTTGAACGAATTTTATATTCGCTGTCTTTTCCATAAGTCACAGTATTGTAAACCATGCTTGAATCTAAATCACAATCCTGTGGTGATTTTCAATTCCTGCTTTCAGTATGTTAAAAATTGAAAGCGCCTGAAAATATCTTTTCAGGCGCGTCATAACTTCAAGAGCGATTAGATCGTTTCCAGGTAACGCATGACTTCCCAGTCAGTCACTCTCGTACGATATTCATTAATCTCTGCTTCACGGGAAGTGATGAACGTCTCATGCAAGGTTTCGCCAAGTGCTTTCTTCATAAGCGGATCAGCTTTAAACTCAATCAACGCGTCTTCCAGTGAACCAGGCAAGGCAGCAACCATCAACTCCTCACGCTCTCGC
>CAZDPK010000054.1:0-11819 GCA_964507335.1 uncultured Anaerolineaceae bacterium
ACTGTTCCCGTCCAAATGTAGTGATTACCGGTGGTATTTGCAGTTCCAGAGACAGAGAGAATATCCTGGTATTCACCCAAATAGCTGTAGCGCCGCAGATAAATAGTCGTATCGGCTGGATTTTCTATGTCATTTTCGTAATTAAAATACATACCAGTTATTGTGGATCCGTGCTGGAGGTTCACGATTCCTCGCCAGACATCACTAACAGATCCGGTATCCACACAACCAGAACCACCGTAGTTGTAAGTGATGGTGCTAGAAGCTGGCACAAAAACGGTGCCGCTGGCTGACCACCAGGTGTAAACGGCGCTTATACTATTTTCTCCACCATTGACTCCTTCTAAACTACGTTCTGCTAAAGCTTGTGAAACTTGGTCGAGTTTTGTAGGAAATTCGCCATTTTCGAGAATTTCAGGTGGATCTGGGACTTGAGCGCTGACTGGGCTTGCGATAGATATTGAGATAAATGTGATTAACAACACCAATACAAAAAACTTGCTGAAAGTAGGTTTCATTTTTCTCCTTATTTTTTTGATTAGTTGAGAAGGTATTTGGAGGTCATCTGGATTTGCTCCAATTTGCCGACGGTGAACGGTAACTCCAGAATTACCCAAAGATTAATTGAAAGTGAATATATATAGTTTATATGATTATAAACATTATCCATTGATGTGTATAAACTTAACCATCTGATTGTTTAATATATTCCGACAAAGTTATTGTGCCCTTTGGGGTTTTCAAGCTTGGATGAAACTCCAGAGAAACTTTGTTACAATCAAAGGATTCAGCTTACAGGAGAAATACATGCCTTCAGATACGCAGGTTATTTATTCAATGGTCAGGGTGGGGAAGATCCATCCGCCAAACAAACAAGTTCTTAAAGATATTTCCCTGGGCTTTTACTATGGCGCTAAGATCGGCGTGTTGGGTTTGAATGGCTCAGGTAAATCGACCTTGCTCCGCATCATGGCTGGAAAAGACCAGGATTACATCGGCGAAATCGCCCGATCCAAAGGCTACACCGTGGGATTAATGGAGCAGGAGCCTGTACTGGACGAGAGCAAAACAGTCATCGAGGTTATCAAAACCGCAGTTCAGCCGATTGTTGATCTTTTGGCTGAATTTGACAAAATTAACGAGGCATTTGCAGACCCGGAAGCTGATTTTGAAGCACTGATTGAAAAACAAGGCAAACTGCAGGAGAAACTGGATCACCACGATGCCTGGAACCTGGACAGCCACCTCAAACTGGCTATGGACGCTCTGAGGTGCCCTCCGGCTGATACTCCCATCAAAGTGCTTTCCGGTGGCGAGAGACGGCGGGTAGCCCTGACTAAGTTATTACTTGAAGAACCCGATATTCTGCTGCTGGATGAGCCCACCAACCACCTGGATGCGGAATCCGTTGCCTGGCTTGAGCACCATCTCCAAAATTACGAGGGAACGGTTATCGCGGTCACGCATGATCGCTATTTCCTCGACAATGTGGCTGGCTGGATTTTGGAACTGGATCGAGGTGAAGGCATTCCTTGGAAGGGTAATTATTCTTCCTGGTTGGAGCAGAAGCAAGAACGCTTGCGCGTAGAAGAAAAGACGGAAAGCAAACGCCAGCGTACTCTGTCACACGAGTTGGAGTGGATCAGGATGTCACCAAAAGCCCGGCAGGCAAAGGGGCAGGCGCGTGTGACAGCCTACGAAAAACTGCTGACACAAGAGCATGAAAAAGTACGCAAAGATCTTGAAATATATATTCCTTCTGGTCCTAGGCTGGGTGATGTCGTGATTGAGCTCGACGAGGTAAGCAAGGCATTTGGAGAGCGGGTTTTGCTCAACAAACTGGACCTCTCTGTTCCACCTGGCTCAATCATTGGCGTGATTGGACCGAACGGTTCTGGTAAATCAACCTTGATTAAAATTATTGCTGGTTTGGTTCAGCCCGACAAAGGTTCAGTCACTTTAGGTGAAACAGTAAAACTGGGTTATGCCGATCAGATGCGAACCCTTGATCCCGATGCCACTGTTTTTCAGGAAATTACTGGCGGAGCCGACAACTTGCAATTGGGTGACATGACTGTCAATGGACGGGCTTATTGCGCATCGTTCAACTTCACTGGGTCAGATCAGCAAAAGGCCATTAAGACGCTCTCTGGTGGCGAGCGAAACCGGGTCTTTTTGGCAAAAACCTTGACCGTCGGTGCAAACGTTTTGCTACTCGACGAGCCGACCAATGATCTGGATGTTAACACGTTACGCGCATTGGAAGAGGCGTTGGAAGAATTTGCTGGCTGTGCCATTGTGGTAAGTCATGACCGCTGGTTCCTCGACCGCGTTGCCACCCATATCCTGGCGCTTGGTGGGGAAGCCAAACCCAAGCTGTTCCTGGGAAACTGGTCTGATTTTGAGGAATACCAATTGAAACAATATGGTCGGACAATCGGCGTCAACCGTAAAGATACCATGCGGGAGCTGAAGCGGGATTAATAAGAATTTTTTAGCAAATTTTGGATGAATAATAAAGTGCAGATTGACTCAGTCGCTGATGCACACAACAAGTCGTAACGATATTTAATTAAAAAAAAGCTGGCCATTGGCCAGCTTTTCCCAATTTCCTTGAATGTCTTAGTCCAGAACTTTTACGTCCTGAGCCTGAGGGCCTTTTGCGCCATCAACGACACTGAATTCAACGGATTGATCTTCTTTTAATGAGCGAAAACCATCGCCAATAATTGCGCTAAAATGCACAAAAACGTCTTTGTCATTGGATTTTCTGGCAATAAAACCGTAGCCTTTTTCGCCATTAAACCATTTTACAGTTCCAACTTCTCGTTCAGCCATGCTCGTACTACTTCCTCTCTAAATAAATAAAAAAAATGTTGTTCTGGTGCTTACACCGTTCTTGTTCAGTTATTTTTCAAACTGCACAACTCAATAAATTTACTACAATTCCATAATTTGTCAAATTAATCGATATCTTTTTTCCCCTCCAAAAGTTCTAAAACACCGTACATGACTAACATGAAGGCTACGCCTTCGTCTAGATTTCCAATGATTGGCAGATTGTCTGGGATGAATTCGATTAACCCAAATGTGGGATTCAAAATGTATAGCAAGCCCAGCGCTGCCAGAGCAAATACTGACCAGCGTGGTAAACCATATGATGTAAGGGGTCGGAAATTGAAAGATTTTTTAGTTTCTTCTTCTGGGTCGGGTGATGTGCCGATGTCGATGATCTTAGGGTCTGTCATTTTACTCCTGCTGCTTAATCATATCCTAGAAAAACTGGGGTAGATAGATTTTGTTTGAGATTAATATTTCTTCCAAAACCTTTTCTGCCACGTCAAGGTCATCGATCACTGGGTCAAGCAGCAAGCTTTGAAGCGCGAGCTGCCGGTCACCATGCACAACTGCATCGATGCTGAGTTGGGCTGTGCTCACCTCTCGCTGAAGCAAGGAGAGCACACCCATAGGGAGTTCGAAGTGGCCTGAGGGAGTGAATCCATTTCGGCTTACCCGGGCAGGGAATTCAACAACTGCATTCTTTGGGAGACCGATAATCGTACCGTTATTGGGGACGTTCACTGCTTCCCACAGGAAATTCGAGTCTGTTAACATACCTTCGATGATCTCAATGGCTCCTTCGGAATGGGTGTGACTGTATTGATCGATGTTTTGCTTCAGGCGAACATCCCGGGCAACCTGTTTCCAGAGGTCAGCACGGTTAGCTTCATAGAAGTCCCAATCGTAAAGAGACAGGTCATACTTATCCCATGGCTTTGTCCGGTTGCAGCCTATCCAAGGCAGGTACTCGCATAAGTGCTCATCTCCAGGAATTGGAAAGAGACCAAATGCATCAAAAACCTTCTGTGTGAGCGGTTCAAAATCGCTGGAGAGTGATTTCCAGCGCTGACGGAACAGAGGATAGAGGTTCTCGCCGGTATTGCGATCCTCTAAGGCGACCATCCAGGTGAAATGATTTAAACCTGCTGCAGTGATTTTAAAATGCTGCATACCAGCCAGTGCCAGGAGCTGCTGAGCATCTGCATTTTTTGGATCGGCATGGGAACTTACCAGGGTCTCTGCGCCTTCAATAGAATAATCAGCTGCCAGCGCCTTGGCAACCATGGCATATCCCATAGCGAGTTGATGACACAGACCGACAGATTTTATGGATGAGTACTCGTTGATCAGGTAACAGATGCGGTGCAAAGGATTGCTGAAGTTGAGGTACAAGGCATCAGGACACTGTTTTTCCATGTCATGCGCAATTTGCAGGATGGTGTTGACATTGCGGGCAGCATGGGCAAAGCCGCCTGGTCCGCCATTTTCAGCATAAGGTTGTCTAAGCCCATACTGGCTGCCGAGCTCAAAGTCTTTCCGCCAGAGCCGCTCGCGAGGTTGAACCTCGATAGCGCTGATGACAAAATCCGAGCCATTTAGCGCGTTTTGATGCGAAGAATGACTACTGATGAGTTTTCCAGAATCCCACTCGGAATTAAGCCAGTTTGCCAGTTCACTGATTAGATCCAGTGATTCCTGGTTGGTATCGACAAGAGCAATTTCTGCTCCCCGCAAGACATCACTCTGAAGCAGAGTGATCAAGGTGCTCAGTCCGAAGGAATGGCTGCCGGCACCAAGACAGGTGATTTTGGTCATAGGTCGTACCCCAATTCACGGAAGTATGCCAACATCGCTGCCGCCGCTTTCCGTCCGGCACCCATGGCGAGGATGACTGTGGCACCACCAGTGACAATATCGCCTCCGGCATAAACCCCCAACATGCTGGTGGCGTTCGTTTCATCGTTAACAACGATGTTGCCCCATTTATTGACTTCGAGGTCAGGGGTCGATTTGTGAATGATGGGGTTGGATCCGTTGCCAATGGCAATCACGGCAATATCAAGAGGATGAAGGAATTCTGATCCTGGAATGGGTATTGGTCTGCGACGATTGCTTGCATCAGGTTCACCCAACTCCATTTTTTGCATGCGAACCGTGGTCAGGTTGCCGTCAGCATCCCCAATAAATTCGAGCGGATTGCTCAGGTATAGAAAACGAACGCCTTCTGCGATAGCGTGTTCGATTTCTTCCTTTCGACCGGGCATTTCTTCCTGTCCACGACGGTAAATAATGTATGTTTCTTTGGCACCCAGCCTCAAGGCGACCCGCGCAGAGTCAAGAGCCGTGTTTCCGCCTCCAAAAACGCCCACGATCTTTCCGTGCAGGTTATGAATGGGTGTGTCAACAAAGGGATATTGATAAGCTCTCATCAGGTTGATACGGGTGAGAAAATCGTTGGCAGAATAGATCCCTACCAGGTTCTCACCAGGAATTCCAAGAAAATGCGGTAAACCTGCCCCAGATCCGATAAATACTCCATCGAACCCATATTCTTTCAGTAATTCCTTGATGGTGAAGGTAGCTCCGATCAAAGTGTTGGGGACAAATTTGACGCCTAGTTTTTCAAGATCATTGACTTCTTTGGACACGATCGTTTTTGGAAGACGAAATTCAGGGATGCCATAACGCAAGACGCCGCCAAAATCGTGCATGGCTTCAAATATGGTCACCTCAACACCAGCTTTCGCCAGGTCACCTGCACAGCTCAGGCTGGCGGGTCCGGATCCGATTAACGCAGCTTTAGGCGCTTTTTCGGGTTGAACTGGCTTTTGGCTCTCCAGTCCACTTTCTGCAAGTTTATCCGCAGCAAAGCGTTCCAAAGCACCAATTGCGATCGGCATACCTTTTTTAAGGAGGATACATGCGCCTTCACATTGATCCGTTTGGGGACAGACCCTTCCACAAACCATAGGTAATGCGTTATCCTGTTTGATCTTCAACCCAGCTTCAACGTACTTGTTTTCTTTGAGTAGCTGAATAAAATCAGGGATCTGCACCGAGACTGGACAGCCTACTACGCAGCGGGGATTTCGGCATTGCAGGCAGCGTTCGGCTTCAGCCAGGGCTTGCTCTTCAGTGAAACCAATCGCAACTTCCTCGAAGCTTCGAATGCGGGAGTCGACCGGCATTTCGGGCATATGCTGGCGCTGCTTTTCGAGAATGGTAATGGATTCAAGTAACTTGTTATCATCAATCTCAGCGATCTGGGCATCAAGCCGGCAATCATCGTCATCTTTATAAGCACGGGTGCGTTGGATGATGCTGGTGTAATCGACCAGGTGACCGTCAAATTCGGGACCGTCTACGCAGGTGAACTTGGTCTTGTCGCCTACCTGCACACGGCAACCACCGCACATACCGGTACCATCCACCATGATGGTGTTCAGGCTTACCGTGGTCGGGATGGCATATTTGCGGGTCAGATCGCTGATCGCCCGCATCATGAAAAGCGGTCCGATAGCTAAAACGTGATCAAATGTCTGACCTTCATCAAACAGTTCCTGCAATTTTCCGGTGACAAACCCGTTATAACCGTAGCTGCCATCGTCGGTGGTGAAATATAGGTGGTCACTTACTGCTTCAATTTCTTCTTTGAGGATCAGGAGATCTTTATTGCGCGCACCAATTATGGAGGTAACTTCATTCCCAGCTTGTTTCAGCGCACGAGCAACCGGATAGGCAACTGCAGCACCTACACCCCCGCCAACCACGCAAACCTTGCCAAAATTCTGAATGTCAGAGGGGTTGCCAAGCGGACCGAGCACATCATGGATTGTCTCACCAACAGGGATATCATCCATGAGTGTGGTGCTCTTCCCAACGGTTTGTACGATCAGGCGGATAGTGCCTGTTTTTGCGTCATGATCAACGATTGTTAAGGGAACACGCTCGCCAGACTCGCTCAAACGCAGGATAACGAATTGTCCGGGTTTTGCTTTTTTTGCGATGAAGGGGGAATAGATCTGGTATGACTTGACGTGGTCGGCAAGTGTCTCTTTTTGGATAATCGTGTTTAGTTCTATAGGGAGCTCCTGATCAATAGGCTTTCAGAAAGATAGTGTTAGTTACCTTCCACCAGGAGGCACCAGTAGAGGTTCTCTCCCTTATTTGGGTTCAGTGAATATACCAGGCAATATCGTCCGGGGGTCAACTCGGTCTCGGGAGTGAGCACATGGATATTGTTTCCTGCTGGGACAGCCTGGTAAGCTACCAGTTGATCGTTTTGATCGTGCAGTTCGAGGCGGTTCATATTGACCACCAGGGTGTTGATCACGATTTCCGGCTTCAGGCTTTTGGTTACTGGAATGCCTTCACTGCCGTCAGGCAGCACCTGGTTCATCGCCATCTCACTAAATTGGTCATTTTCGAAGATGAAAATGCCATTTGCAGACGGCATCACCGATAAGACCTGGGTGGGTCGGCTGAGGTACGGTATATCGACGTTGAGCAGTGTTGAACCGATCAGGATGCCAATGATAATGAAAACCATCAGCGTTAAGCCGTAGAGCATGATGTCCAACCATGGTCTGCGCGCACGGGCTGTGGACGCAGTCTGCGGAGCCTGGACGGGCAGCAATGTGTCAGATTTCAGCGCGGGCGCCGGCTCTGGTATAGGGTTTTGAGCAGCCACATGAGCGGCTGCTTGAGATGGGGTGACAGAAGATTGGTTAAAAACACCGATTGGGCGGGTGTAATCTGAAAGTTTTTCCCCTGGTTTGGCAGGAATGTACTTCTTTCGTTCAATGAATGCCAGCCCACGCTGAGCTGGACGATTGCCAGGGTCGATCTCGAGAGCTTTTTTGAGGAAAATGGTTTGTTTGTCTTCGTCTTCGATGATAGCGGAAAGCCAGACCCAAACGTTGGCATTTTCTGGTTCTTCAACGATGGCATCTTTTAAGTGTCGTAAGGCCTCTTCCATCAAACCGGACTTGGCTGCTTCGATTCCTTTTTCTAATGATGATGTCATAGCGTTGCTCCGAATGGGGTCATTGATTACGAAATTTTACCATACGGATAATTATAAACGTAAAGTTGATGGAAATTTTCGAACCCCCTTCAGCGAACCTGCAAGATGGGGATGACGGTGGTAGATTATGATGCAGAATGATATAAATAGGAAAATGAACAGAGCACTTTTTGTTTAAAATAGAATTTCTTTGGATTCAGAATGAAGATAGCAATAATTAGTGACACACACAATAATTTACATAATATCCAGGCAGTGCGGCAGATTCTTTTATCCGAAAACATAAAGACTGTCATTCATTGCGGCGATCTTACCGAACCCGACGTTTTGGATTACTTTGGTGACTTTCTTCTGTTCTGTGCTTTCGGAAATGGCGATTTTGGTGTTGAGATTGCACAGCACTTACACTGGTTGAATCCTCTGAACATAGGAGATGATAACCTGGACCTATTGTTGGGGTCAAAAAAGGTATTTGCAACTCATGGGCATGTCAATTCCAACCTCAGGAAGGCGATCGAATCAGGAACCTACGATTTTGTTTTTCATGGGCATACACACCGTTTTAAAGATGAACTGATGGTTACTACCCGTGTGATCAATCCGGGTTCATTGGGGGGAAAGAAGGTTGAGGACCGCTCTTTTGTGATCCTAGATCTGGAGAATGGCGACTTGAAACGATTTATTGAACCTTTCTGAGTTGAAATGAATCAATTGACAGATTTGAAGATCAGCCTATAATCATATTCATGGAATTGAATATTATCGACTCCCGAGATGAAAAGCACCTGCCTTTTGATGCCCAGGTTGCAATCCTGAAAGCATTAACCCATCCAGCGCGAATCGCCATACTTGAAATCTTACGGGGAGGCGAACATTGCGTTTGCCATATTTCGGCTTATCTGGGCTTTAGGCAAGCCTACATTTCCCAACAACTTTCTGTTTTGCGCGAAGCAGGTTTGATCCAGGATCGACGAGATGGTTGGAATGTTTATTACAGTGTGGTAGATTCACGGGTTTTTGAGATTCTGGATGACGTAAAGGTTCTAAGCGGAACAAGCGTTAATGTTTTACCGGCTGCGCATGGCGAATGCAACTGCCCGCATTGCAGCACAAAAGCTGGATTCACTGAATAATTTGCCATAACGTTTAAATTGGAGAAAATAAAATGACGATCATTAAAGTTCTTGGTTCTGGATGCAGCAACTGTGTGCGACTTGCCGCTAATGCCCACGAAGCAGTGGAAAACCTTGGTATGGAAGCTACCATCCAGAAAGTCACTGATTATACCGAGATCCACAGCTATCCAATCCTTGCCACACCTGGTTTGGTTATAGATGAAAAGTTGGTTTCTGCTGGTCGCATCCCCAGTGTCGATGAAATCATTAGCTGGTTAAAAGCGTAAGTGAACCAGAGCAGGTTTGATTGAATCTGCTCATTTTTTGTTAAGAAAACATTCAAAATGTTGAATATTAATACAACTTACAATGAAAGGTTTTGCTATGACCGATTATCTGGAATTACAGATAGATAAGTTCACGTTTAGAGTTGCGAAAGACCGGAAATACAGTTCATCTGGTGTCTGGGCTCTTATAAAAGGCAACTCCGTCCTTGTCGGTATATCCGACTTTTTGCAACAGACCAGTGGAGATATTGCTTTCACTGATGTCCAGCCAGCTGGTACTGTGCTGGAGGTTGGTGAGGCATGTTCTGAAATTGAAACCATTAAGGTAAATCTTGATATCATCAGCCCAATTGGCGGCAAGATTGTGAGGGTCAATCCATTAATGGAGACTGTACCAGAGACAATCAACCTGGATCCCTATGGAGATGGCTGGATTTGTGAAATTGAACCGTCTGATCTGGAGCAAGATTGGAAGAATTTATTGCATCCGGAAGCGTACTTCATTGAAATGAAGCGCCAGGCGGAAGAGGAATTGAAGAAGAATGGATAATTCAAATAGAGTGATTATCGTTCCCTGTAGCGGAATAGGGAAATCATTTGGAACCGTCAGTCGTATTGCTGCGTACCAGGTGACTGAAGACGACAGACCGGAAAACACGCAGTTGATCCCTCTGGCACTCGTGGTGCTTGGCGATGAAGAAGCCAGTAAGGCGCTGGAAAATAATCCCGCAATTACCATAGATGGTTGTCAGTTGGCTTGTGCAACGAAAATGGTACGCGAGTCAGGAGGGAAGGTGGCCAGGGAAATTGCAGTACTGGATCTTTATAAAAGAAACCGCGATCTGCGACCCCAGGGCATCTCCCAATTAAACGAAGGTGGGCTAAAACTTGCGGTTGTATTGGCAGAAGAAATCGACCTGATAGTTGACGAATTGACTCAGGGAGGAAACGAAAATGCCTGATTACTTGCAAAAAAAGGTAGGGATTGTCGCTTGTTCAGGTGAAGAGCTGGCTGAAGGTAGTGTGTCACGTTTAGCTGCTCTCAAAGTCCTCGAAAAATTGCGCCCTGAAGATACCGTAACTATCTGTTTACCGCTTTTTCTGGCTGGCGGCGAAGGTGATCGGGCGTTTGCCAAATTCTATCCAACCATTACGATCGATGGTTGCGACAAGCGCTGTGCTTACCGCGGCACACAAAAGTATTCCAACACACCTGCGGCAAGCATTGTCATCACAGACCTGGCCATGCAGTATGACTTGACGCAAATTGAAGGGAAGCGAAATCTCAATACTGCTGGGATGATGGCTGTGGATCTGGCAGCGGATCAGGCATCGCAATTAGTGGATGAACTGCTTGGTAAACAATGGAGCCGGCGGGAGGGCGCTTTTAAAGAATCAGATTTGAAAGCTGAAGTTCAAGCAGAGGTAACAGCCGTGTGTTCCTGTGGTTCAGGAATTCCGGTCCAAAACTTTGAAGTAAATGGTCGAAAAGTTGAGATTCTGGCACTGCCCCTACTCTTCAAACGCTTCTTTGAGCAAAAACAGTCGCCTTCGGATACCACGCTCCACGAAATACTGACCGAAGTCCGTGTATATAATGTGATCGAACCTGAACTGGAAAATGACCTTACGAAGAAGATTGGAGAGGCATACCAGAATTACTGGCGGGAAAACGAGGCAAAACGTGAGCAGAACTGAAACTTTCAACACAACTCTACGGTGGACAGGAGAACATTGGGGGCACATCGCATTGGGTAATGGACCGGAAATGAATTTTTCTGCACCACCAAATGCCCAAGGACACGCTGGAGTCTTGACTCCAGAAGATGCTTTTGTTGCAGCCGCGAATACCTGCATCATGCTCATGTTCATCTGGGCAGTTGAACGTTTTAAACTCAATTTGATATCCTATGAATGCCGCGCAGAAGGAACAAAGCTGATCGAGTTGGATCGGACAGAAATATTCACCCATCTACGCTTCTGGCCTGTCATACGAATATCTGCGAAAGAGGAAGATCCAGAGATTGTGCGTGGACGCGTGATGCGTGCCCTGCGATCCGCCCAAAAATATAGCCTTATTGCGAATTCTGTTAAATCCGAAATCATAATTGATCCAGATATTGAAATTTCTGAGTAGGTGTTTTCAGATTTATTTCGACAAGCCCAAATACCTTGCAGAAACTGCGACAATGTGTATAATAACTGCCTATCGGGGCGTGGCGCAGTCCGGCTAGCGTGCTTGCATGGGGTGCAAGAGGTCGAAGGTTCAAATCCTTTCGCCCCGACAGAAAAGACCCTGGGAGAAATCCCGGGGTCTTTTGATTCTTGTTCTTGCGAGGTCTCCGAATCTTGAGAGGGCTTTGACCGAAGGTCTCCTCATTAATTTTGTGTTCCCAGTACTTAATATTGCGAGTTGTAAGCAAGGACAGGAAAACAGGCTCGTAAAAAAAAGCATAAAGATGAGTCCTGAAGGTTTTGTACCTCGCACGATCGGAAGACCGGCGAGAACAGGTGGAGACCAACGCGATCAAAGCGAAAAATACTTGTAAT
>CAZDPK010000055.1:0-11804 GCA_964507335.1 uncultured Anaerolineaceae bacterium
GTTGAATCCATACCAAAATACGATAGCGCACCGGCACCCAGGTTCTTGCCCTTGGTATAGGGTGTATCAGAAACGTAGTGCATAATTCCAAGATCAAAAGGTAGTTTATTCAAACTGACAATCTGGTTAATTGGATATCGCTGTGGTCTTGAGAGTTCGTAAATTGCAGAAAGGTAGGGCCCACCTTCCATCTCGATGTCGGTATAGCCTTCGCGGTAAATGACATCCATAATATTTTTATTCTGCAAAAAAGTTCCCATTACTGTTACAGCTTTTTGATTGTCGAGTACCGTTCCAAAGCTGAGGTGAGGGGCAACGTCTTTCGCGCTGAATTGATTAGAAAAAATATAGGTGTTATGGGAGTGCTCATCGTAAACCACTTCAGGGATGATCACGTCGCCGCGCACGCCGTTGAGACTGGCAGCTTTGCCCATGATGTAAATGCCAAGAATCTCGGAAACGCTTTCAGCAGTTTTGCTCAGGAGGTTGTAGGCAGCATAGCCAAGCGGATAGTCGATATTAAGGATTACCGCGTTGCTTTTCTTAAGAAAATCAAGGCGGTCGTCACATTCGCTCGGGACGAGGCGATCGTCGATCGTGCAAGGGTCGAGTTTGTCCAATTCTATGATGTTGGCTTCCACGTCGAAGGAATGCTTGCTGGGAATCCGATTGATACCTCGGCTCCTTTCGAATTGGAGTTGTTCTTCGATCAGGGGCTTTCCTTCCTCGGTGCCCAGGTATTTTTTCATGGCGTAGTAGTAGAAGTTTTCCAGATTCGAGGGGTTTTCTTGCTTATTGATTTCTTCCCATTCAACCTGCAAAGCCGGTTCATTTTCATGAATATAATGCAGCAGCTCGTCCTTTTTTCCGAGGGCGTAACCGGAGAGAAGATTGGTAAGGCTATGGGTATTTGATGAAACGAAATAAACAGGTCGGTCGATCAATTGCAGAGCATTTTCCTCAATGTTGTTCCACCAGTTCACAGTGGCACGGCGGTAATCGTTTAGCGAACCACTGAGCAATTGAATTGTGAAATCTGCCCGTCGTGCTCTGAAGATCTTCATTGTTTCAGTAAACTGATCACCCAGAACAGTATATAAGCGGGCGAGGTCGTCTTCAGAAAGATGCAAGTGATCACCCAATTGTCTGAATGCATCTGGGTTTTCCGGCAGGGCTTCATCCAGGAGCTGTGGCTCAAAGGTGTTTAACAAAAAGTGCAGCTTGGTCCATTCGATTTGCAAGGCAGTCAGGCAGGGAACAACGTCATCGATATCGGAACGAGAGGCAATATAACAAGCTAACCTTTCATTGCCATCATAAAAACATTTTCTCCGTCTTGCTCTGGCAGAAACTTCCAGCCAGGATTCTATATTCGCGTAGCCATACTCAGTGAAACTACTCGCCGATTGTCCCAAAATGACCTTCCGGACACTTGTAACAACGGAAGGCAGACGCAGGAGGGTATAGATGAGGGCAGATGCATCAGGCTGGTCACCAAGGGCATTCATGTGCAAGGATGAATCTGTACTGGCGTGCACACCTTCGAGGGTACGTATATTGACTTCATTGGTGGAACGAAGCAATGAGTAGATGGTGCGCAGATAAAGATCAATTTCTTCGGAGGAGCGGATTGGGACGGTTCTTTCCATTGTGGTTACCTTAATTTGAGATAAAGAAATTCTATCACGCACCACTCTATCATGGGTCTCACGTATAATTGATGGTAAGGAGAAATCAAATGTTGTATCTTGTGGCAACACCTATTGGAAATTTAGGCGATATGACTTTTCGTGCGGTTGAGGTCTTGAAGAGCGTCGACCTGATTGCATGTGAAGACTCGCGTAAGACGATTGTATTACTCAAGCATTACGATATCTCCAAACCACAAATGGCTTTGAATAACTTCAACGAGAGAAAAGTGGTTCCAAAATTGCTCGAGAGGTTGGAGCGAGGTGAGGCGATTGCCCTCGTCACCGATGCCGGCACGCCGGGAATTTCAGATCCAGGATACCTTCTCACTCATGCCGCATTGGAAGCTGGCATTGATGTGCAATCAATTCCAGGTGCTTCGGCGGTTATCACGGCACTTACCCTTGCAGATCTGCCACTGCACTCCTTTACGTTTAAAGGCTTTCCACCGAACAAGGAGGGTCCACGCAAACGTTTTATTGCTATGGAGGCAGAGTCTTCACATACGCTGGTGTTTTATGAAAGCCCCTACAGACTGATTGCCTTCCTGAAAAACTGTCTTGAAATCCTGGGAGATCGCCAGGCGGTGGTCGCCAACGACCTGACCAAAAAGTTTGAGAACCACTATCGCGGTACACTCTCCCAAATTATCGAAAAACTCTCCACCGATAAGATCCGGGGAGAGTTTGTGATCAGTATTGAAGGCTTGCGAAAAGACAAGGCTAAAACGAAAGAGGACTCAGATCTTTAAGGTCAGAATAGACATCTGCACCTTCAGCGTGTTTCAATTTTCCAGTAAACCAATAGGTAACCGGTGTAAAGAGCACTTCGATTGCGACTTTGAATATGTAATTGGTTAAGGTCAGGCTCCAGAATAATTCCCAGGGGAAAACACCTGTCAGAGAAGCAATGGCGATGAAAATAGCCGAATCAAGGAACTCGCCGATAATCGTACTGCCGATGGTACGCATCCATAAATGTTTACCGTTGGTCAACTTCTTCATGATTGCCATAATCACCGAGTTTGCAAAAGAGCCCATCAGGTAACCTAAAATGCTAGCCAAAACGATTCCACCAAAGCTAATACCGCCCAAAACAGCTTCGAATGCATTCTGCCCAACGGTTTGTTGCCAGAGCGCTTCGCCAGGAAGCAACCGGATCAACCAGAACATCAGGAAAGTGAACAACAAGGCTCCGAAACCAATCCAGATAACCCGGCGAGAACGTGAATATCCATAAACTTCCGTTAGAACGTCACCAAATATGTAAGCAAAGGGAAAAAACACCGTACCTGCGTCAAAAGCCAGTGGTATGTTGCCAATCGAAAAACCCCAGTCAATAATCTTGGCAGAGGAGGCAAAATTGCTCAAGACCAGGATAACTGTAAAAGCGACTGTAACCAGGTCCAGGTATTTGAAATGGATTAGGCTGTTGTTATTGTTTGCTTTTGATTCCATAGAGAATATTCTATACTACAATTCAGTATTGGTTATGCGATAATCAAGGGTACTTAAGTTTGCCACCCTGAATACAGCGTGTAACATGAACGTTGCCCAAAAAAGACCCTTCGCGATTTAGGCTCAGGATGACAAACAGAGTGGCTGAGACTCGGAATGACAACTCGCCATATCTACACAGGAGTAAAAAATGGGTTTGATTGTTGGACTGGATATCGGTGGGACTACGACCAAGATCATTGGTTACGAAGGTGGGAGCCTGTGCGGCTTTGTTCGCGTGATAGCGAGCGACCCCTTTACGTCAGCAAGCGGTGGATTAGGCAAGTTCCTGAACGTAATTGGAAGAGACTTACGTAATGTTGAAAGAATCCATGCTACTGGGGTAGGCGCATCCCAACTTGGCGGAAAAATTTTCGGTTGTTCAACTCACATTGTGCCTGAATTCGATTGTGTCGGCTTGGGCGGGCTTTACCTGGCTGGTTTGGATCAAGCCATTGTGGTGAGCATGGGCACTGGCACGTCGGTCGTGGCTGCAAGAGGCAAAAAGGTGGATCATGTGATAGGTTCAGGAATCGGTGGGGGCACGCTGCAGGGTTTGGCAGAAAATATGCTAAACATCCACGAATTTGAGACAATATCCGACCTGGCAATTCAAGGTAACCTGGGGATGGTCGATCTTACCATCGGAGATATCACAACGGCTGATATTCCGGGTCTGACCCCGGATGCCACTGCCTCAAATTTTGGAAAACTGGAAGATTTGGCTCGACCTGAGGATATTGCAGCTGGAATCGTGAACCTGGTTTTTCAATCAATCGGAACGGCGTCGGTATTAGCTGCCAGGTTGCAAGGTCTTGATCAGATCGTTATCACTGGCAATCTTTCCCAAATGTCATTAGGGAAAACGATCCTCGATGGTTTTTCAAGGTTGTACAATGTGTCCTTTCTTATCCCCGAACATGCTGAATTTGCTACTGCAGTCGGGGCAAGTTTGATCGATAGTTAGTAACTTGAAATCAATATCCGAACTTATCAGGTAAAATCGAATTATGGAAAGATTCTTCTTAAACCCAGATCAAATTGTTGAGGGGGCAGTAACATTTCCTGAGGACCTGTCCAGACAGATCCGGAAAGTCTTGCGGCTTGATCCCAAGAAAGATGCAGTGACCGTACTGGATAATTCCGGTTGGGAATACCTGGTTCAACTGGACGGTGTAACCGGCAACCTGGTCACGGGGCATGTGATGAAAAAGCAGGCAGGTCGTGAGGAGCCTATCATCCGCCTTAGCCTGGCATACAGCCTTGCCAGAAGAGAAAAGGTCGAGTTGATTGTCCAGAAGGGCACCGAACTCGGGATCGCCAGGTTCTTCCCCTACGTGTCATCCCGTTCCCTGGTTCAGGAACTGAAAACTAACCGGGCACGCCAGGACAGGTTGGAATCGATCGCACGGGAAGCGTCAGAGCAGAGTTTGCGGGCCAGATTGCCACAGATGCAGCCAGTAACATCCTTTAAAGACATGCTCAAAAAAGCTTCTGACCACGACCTGAAGCTGATCGCATGGGAGGGCACGGCAATTGTGAAGCGGATTTGCGCAGATACCTTGCATCCATTGATCAGTGCCGACCTAAAATCACTCATCCTACTAATTGGTCCAGAGGGCGGTTTTAGTGCTGAAGAAGTGAGACTGGCTGAAGAATATGGTTTTCAGCAGGTTTCATTTGGAAATAGTATTTTACGGATGGAAACAGCCTGCATCGCGGGCAGCGCTATTCTACGGAATATTGTTGATAGTTTGAAGGTTTGAGGCCTAATAAATGCGCAGTTTTATTTAGGAGTGAAGCTGCGCCTTATCAGTTTTGTGGATACTTATCAGAAATTTCAATCGTTAAATCAATGACTTATGTGCCGGTTGGGGAGCAGATTGCGCAGACGTTTGCTTGAATACTTCGCCGCGCCGAGGTTGTTTCCTTCTGCATCACGGATTGCTACGACACTTCCAGTGTTGATTCCCTCAAGGTCGATCCCTCGGATATCAAAGCCCTTCATCCATTGCCCCACCTGATCCTCAGGTATTTGCCAGATGTTATGCGAGAATTCTGATCCAAAACGCAGGATAAACTCAACGCTTACTTCCAATTGATCACGAATGAAGCGACCCAATGGCATGCCAAGTGCGTTATAAGGAAGGCTGGAAAACGTATCGAGATAACCTTGGGGTATCAGCTGGATTGTATCCACTTTGCGCATCGGAACTAATCTGAGTTCTCTTAAACGAGAGTCGAAGTCAAAGCCATAGGTTGCTCCGATTGTGTCGTTCAACTCTTTAAAAAGCTTTACAGACAAGGGTTTGAATCCCGTAGCATTAAAATCGCGGTTTGGCGGCGAACTTCGTTCAGTCGAAATCGGCTTAACCTTGATCAGTTTGACAGTGAAAAATCCGTTCGTCTGAAAAATAAATGGCCAGATCCTCAAAGCGTGAATCACTTCAGGATGGAAATTTTGCCCTTCAAACTCGAGCAAACCGGAAACCTGGTATTGCTGTGCCGGAGCAGGGTCCACTTGAAAAGCACCAGGGTAGGTTTCCAGCAGTATCGAAACGACCGACTCGTCCTCCTCTGGTGCCAGTGTGCAAGTGGAATAGACCAGTTCACCCCCAGTTTTCAAGGCTTTGGCGGCTGAAAATAACAGGGCTTGCTGGCGGCTGGAAAGACGACCGCGCTCATCAACCGTGATCGGGCGGTGTGGATGGCTTGAGGATGCTCTCAAACTCAGCATACTGCATGGCGCGTCCAGAAGAATCTGGTCGAAGGTTTCAGGAAACCAGTCGCCCCAACGTTCGCCCGGATAATTGGTAATGGCATAATTGGCAGCACCCCAGGTCTGCAAAACGGTTCGCAGAGCAGACAATCGCGAAGCTGCCGAATCGTTGGCGATCACAAAATCTTTATCCAGCGTAGCATCGATCATCTGAGTGGTTTTCCCACCAGGTGAAGCTGCCATATCCAGCTTGAGTAACGGCTTACTCGAATGACTGAAAAGGGAAACCGGAAGAATCGAGGCTGCGTCTTGTAAGTAGTATTGACCCAATTGAAATTCCCGAGTCTGGCTTGGAGAAGTCTCAGCTTCGAGAACTTGCACTGAGTCTGTAGAGAATGGCAATGGCTTTGTAATCCAGCCGTACTTTTGGCTGAGGTTCACAAGTCGTCGAAACGAATCTCCGGCTTTATGGAGGGGAGAGTACATTTCTTTTTCACCCTCTGCTCCTGAGAAGGGTAAGGGTGACGTGAGCGCTTTCAATAGATTCAATCGAATCGCAGAGGGGGCGATTTGCTCTGATTCTGCTAAGAGTGCGTCATATTCAGCCTCAGCTAGATAAGGCTGAAAGCGCTGGAGCGCAGCAGTGAATTCATCAAGCGGACTCATGCGGAAGCTTCCTTCTGAATGAAAAAGAGCAGTTCGTTTCCCACCTGGTGGACCTCCTGATGCCAGGTTGTCCCTTCCAACGCTTTTTCCACCAGGGTGCGATGGTAGTTTTCCAGGGAGTGATGACCTTTCAAATCCATGGCAGGCAGACTGAGGACAATGGTTGCCACGTTAACACCATTCAGCAAGATCCGGGTTGAGCCAGGCTGACGCTTTTCAAGCCTATGGGCTTCTTTGAAGAAGAAAGCACAATCAGCTCTCTCTGTTGGAGGGTTGAGCAAGATATCCTGCTGGGTCGCCTGGTAACTGGGGTAGACCAAGTTGAAGAAAGCCTGCAGATAGCGTACTCGAGAACCGTTGAGATCGTATGCTTTGAAGCTGGCATCAGGTGCCAGCTTAATCCACGGCAGACAAAGTGGATCCAGCGCGCAAGCCAGGTCAAGGATGCTGTGGGGATTACCAATGGTATTAAAAATCGTGTCAAAAAACGCTTCCAGGTGAGGGATCCTCTCCCTGGTGGAGGCGTGTTTGGTCATCATGTTCAGGCAATACGCTCTCAGGTTATTCGGTTCAAAAAGTTTCAGGTTGTCATCATGCAATGCCTGGATTTCTTTGTCATAGTCAATATCTTCAAGATACGGCGCAATGACATTATGCAGAGCTTTCCGGAAATTTGTCGTTAACTCAGCAAGGTTCTTTGAATTGGAGAGGTTAACCGCGATCAAGTTCCGCAGCATATCTTCAGATAGTTCCATAGCACGATATTTGCGTGAATTTTGTACCGCTTGAACAAGCTTTTCAATTTCGGTTTCTGTGATCGTATTCATCGGCTCAGCAGGTACACGGTCTCGTTGGGGAAATCAAAAAATTGAATTTCAAACTTTCTGCCTGTCGTAATTCGTTCAAAATGCTCGGCGTAGGTCTGCTTCATTCCTTTTGAACGCCCACCCAAACTTTTGGAAGGATAGGAGATTAGCAAATGATCTGCGTTCACCTGGTCCAGAAGGTGAGTGGAAGCGTTAGGGTCAACCTGGTCAAGGATGGGTAGAAGTTTCAACAAAAAGGCTACCTGCACCTTTTGCTGAGGGATGGATTGGAGCAGGTTGCATATTAAAGCACTTCCGCTTTGACCGACCATTGGCAAGTAGGCATTCAGAAAACCAATCAGCGGTTCAACCACATCACAGGCATGATAGGTACAGTCTTCAAGCAGCGGCATCCACGGAATAGCAAGCGGGTTTAGCCCACAAGCCAGGTCCAAAACCGAACTGACCGGAGCAATAGGACCCAGGCAGGTTTCAAAAAAACTGTCAAGGAAGGGCAGGCGTTCCTGGGTGGAGGCGTGCAGCTTCATCATTCGTTTGCTGATCTCTTTGAGAGCTTGGCAATCATCAGTGGGCAGAGACCTGAAATTATCGAGCCACTTCGCGTAGTCTATTTTGGGTGCTAAAAAAGCGCCAGCCAAGCGGTGCAGGCGTGTACGGGTTGATTTAAGAGCATCGCGCCAGTCTTTCTGATTTCTCAATTCTTCCAAGGCGATTTGGTAAACAAGGTCAGGATCGAACTGGGCGTACTTGGCACTTCCCTGTACTTGAGCGACGAATTTCTTGATTTCATCGTCCTCAAGCATGGCTTTCCTTCAAATCTTCGATTACGCGGGTCATGAGACGTAAGTTGTGCATGGTCGCCAGGCGAAAATATGAGGGATCACGCATTCTATAGAGATGGTAAAGATAACCCAGGCTGTAATCCTGGCAACAGGGACAGTCACAGCCTTCTTCGATCGGGTTAGGGTCGCGAATGAAATTTTCAGTATTAATGTAAGTGAATTTCAACCAGCCTGGCGGTGTGCTCGGCGTTAGTTTCACACCATCTTTTCGGTAGAGTCGACCATGGCGGGCATCCCGGGTGGGCAAAGCACTGTCAAACATTTCGTAGCCGATATTGTAGGCTGTGACAATGCTTTCCGGGTGGCCGATACCTAGGGCGTGAATCGGGAATTCCGATGGTACGAGCGACCGGACCAACTCAAGAATATCTGTAATAAGATTAGAGTTCTCGTCCAGCGGCCAGCCGCCAAAGCCAAAACCATCAAAACCGATCTCGAGCAGCGCTTCAGCGCACTGCCTGCGCAAGTCAGTCTCGGCACCACCCTGGATCACGCCGAAGATCAATGGGCGTTCGCTTTCAGCGAGATTGCGAGATTTCAATTGCTGCAAGTAAGTTTTCCGGGCGATTTTTGCCCAGGCAATGGTGCGTTCCACCGACATTTTTTGCTCTTCATAACTGGCATTGATGTGAGTGCAATCGTCCAGGCAGATCAGGATATCCGAACCGTAACCAAACTGGAGCTGGATGCTCTTTTCGGGTGTAAGGTTGAGTTTACGGTCAGAATTTTCGGGTCGAAAGAGTATGCCTTTGGGCGTCAGACTGCCAAATCTGGGGTTTTGGCGAATAAGGGAATACGCCTGGAATCCACCAGAGTCGGTCATGATGGGACGATCCCAATTGGACATCTGGTGTAATCCGCCTAAGGATTGGATTATGGTTGAACCTGGTTTTTGCATCAGGTGAAAAGCGTTCATCATCAGCATAGGCAAACCAACCTGTCGCAGGTCGTGGCTGGTGAGGCTGCGCACGTAGCCATAGGTCGCGTCTGGCATGAAAACCGGCAGTTCCACCTGCTTATCGCGGATTTGAAGCGAGCGGGGAGGTATTATGAGTGCCTCCGCTGCGTTTTCTCAATAATGAGGATGAATTCAGCTTTACGCTTTTGAACTTTCGCCTGTATTTCCTGCACCTCTCCGATATAAATCCTTTCACCGGGCAAGGTCAGATCGGTTGCCAGGAAGATGGTCTGTTTTTTCCCAAAAGTGCTGGCAACTTCCTCAAGCAATTTCGCCATACGGTAAGGCGTGTCCATCAGGATCAATGCTTCTTGTGAAGAACTGTGGCGCATTAATACTTGTTTTCGCTGATCTGTCTGGGGTGGTAAGAACCCTAGAAAAAGGAATTGTTTCAGGTCGAAAGGGCAGACTGAAATGGCAGTCATTAAAGAAGATGGACCAGAGACCGGTACAACGGGTATATCCGAGCCATACATAATTTCGAGTAATTTGCGCCCTGGGTCTGAGAAAACAGGAGTGCCGCAATCGGAAATCAGAGCCAGGTTTTGACCCTCAAATAGTTTTAACAAAACTTGCTCAACCATCTCTGCTTCGTTATGTTCGTTCAACTCAAGCAAAGGCTTGGAGACTTCCAATCCTTTCAACAAGCGGGATGCAACTTTTCGTTCTTCACAAATGATCAAATCTACCTGCGAAAGCACTTCAATCGCCCGAGAGGTGATTTCACCTGGGTGACCGATGGGAGTGGCAACAACAAAAAGCGTTCCTGGGTTCTTTGGCATGGATATCCTGCTTTCTTTACTGAGATTATAAAGCATACCTCGACGTCTCTGATGGATTGTTAAGATCCTTCGTTTTCTTCAGGAAAACAAGATGATCCGCGTTTGATCCGAATCCAAAACCGAGCACCTGATGAAGTGGAAGGCTACGATACCAGGTTGGTTGGTGAAGACGTACCGGTCAAATCCCATACTCTTCGCAAGATAAGCCACCTTCTTTCCGTTTGGCTTTCCTCTTCGAATAATCAGTTTGTGGCATAATTGGAAACATTAAATGGAGCGCTATGAAAAAATTAAGTCGACTTACGAAAATATCGCTATTACTGGCAGTCTTATTTGGGATTGACAAGATCCTTGGTGTAGCAAGGCAGATGATCATCTCCCGGCAATTTGGTTTGTCCGCGGAGCTGGATGTTTTTAATGCTGCCAACAACTTGCCCGATATGCTTTTTATGCTCATCTCGGGTGGTGCCCTGGCGCTGGCTTTTATCCCGATTTTGAGCGAAGTGCTGACTCAAAAAGGACGCGATAAAGCATGGTCGCTTTTTTCCAATATCCTTAACATTGCCTTTATCGTCACAGCGATTGCGGCAGTTGTGGTTGCTGTCCTGGCAAGACCACTGATCACGAATCAGCTGGGAATCGCCCCAGGATTTACAGCTGCTCAGACAGACGCAACTGTTCGCTTGTTGCGGCTCAACCTCATTTCCACGCTTATTTTCTCTCTGAGCGGTCTGGTGATGGCAGGTTTGCAGTCGAATCAACATTTTTTCTTACCAGCACTTGCTCCAATTCTCTATGATCTTGGTCAGATCGTTGGTGCGGTTTTCCTGGCTCCGACTGAAGGTTACAGAATTGGAGGGATCACTCTGCCAGCCTTAGGATTGGGGGTTGATGGACTGGTCTACGGCGTGATCATCGGGGCAGCTTTGCATTTGCTCATCCAGGTACCCGGGCTGCTTAAATATCACTTTAAGTGGAACCCAAGGATTGACATCCATGACCCCGAAACCCGAAAGGTGTTTCGTATGATGGCTCCTCGCCTGATCAGTATGTTTTGTATCCAGATGATTTTCCTGGCTCAAGACAATTTTGCTTCCAGGCTTGAAATTGGCTCAGTGACTGCACTGACTTATGGGTGGTGGATCATGCAGGTCCCCCAGACCTTACTTGGCACATCGATCGCCACAGCAATACTACCCACGCTTTCTGAGTTATTCAGCAGTGACCGATTTGACGAACTCAAGGACAAAATTGAGCGTGCAGGCAAGGTGATGCTGGCTCTAACCATTCCTGTTGCCATCATTGCAGGCGTTGTTTTGCAACCGGCAATTCAAGCCTTCCTCGGACTTGATGCTGCTGATACAGCCCGCGTGGTTGACGTTTCCCGCATCTTCCTGATTGGGATTGTGGGTCACTCGGTTGTGGAATTGTTTGTACGCAGTTTTTACGCTTTGCAAAAACCCAGATATCCGCTTATGGGTGCGGTTGCGACCTTGATCGTGTTTATCTTACTGAGCCTGGTGCTTTCACCCGCGTTGCAGGCAAGAGGAATTGCTGCCGCAAATACGCTCGCCTATTCATTACAGGCAATATTCTTATTGGTGCTATTGAACCCCTACCTGGCATCCAAACTGAAACTTTCCAAGTCGCTTTTGCTGGGACTGCTTGGCGCGCTGCTTGGCGGTGGGGTTGCCTTTGCCGTTCTAAATTTTGCCCCGCGAATTGCGGGAACCTTAATCGGGGCTGTCGCCGGTGGACTTTTAGGGCTAGTTATTGCAGCCGTCATCATCAGGCAGGATTTGGCGACATTGAAACAGTTGTAATA
>CAZDPK010000056.1:0-11529 GCA_964507335.1 uncultured Anaerolineaceae bacterium
ACGAGGCTGGGTACGGTCAAATCAATCAGAATCGGTCTTGGAGTCCGTGTCTTTTGCTGATTGGCGGCGGGAGGGTTTGCGTTTGACCGGATAGAGGCCGTTCGCATATTTCAACTTGCCAACGATCGACGCCTCAGTCACCTGGTCCATATGATCCACAAAAATGATATTCAATTCTTTTAGAACAGCTTCAGGGATATCCACCAGATCTTTTTCGTTTTTACTCGGTAAGATGACAGTCTTGAGACCTGAGCGATGAGCTGCCAGAACCTTCTCGCGCACGCCGCCAATTTGTATTACGCGACCACGCAAGGTGATCTCACCGGTCATTGCCACTTCGTGACTGATCGGCACACCCAGTGCAGCCGAGATCAAGGCGGTTGCCAAGGTGATACCTGCGCTGGGACCATCTTTGGGTATGGCACCTTCAGGAACGTGGATGTGGATGTCGGTCTCCTCAAAGAAATCTTCTGGAATTTCGAATACTTTTTGTCTTGATTTCAGATAACTCAAGGCAGCCTGGGCAGATTCTTGCATTACATCACCGATTTGACCAGTAATTTGCAGATTGCCTTTGCCTGACACTACAAGAACTTCAATAGGCATGATCTCGCCGCCATTTTCTGTCCATGCAAGGGCTGTGGCAACGCCGATCTCGTCCTTTGCTTCGGCAGACATGGGGAAGAATTCGACCGGTCCAAGCAATTGAAGAACCAATTCAGCTGTGACAACGGTCGGATACTTTTCGCCCTCCGATTTTTTAGTGGCAATCTTGCGCAGAACAGTGCCAATTTCACGCTCCAAATTGCGAACACCAGCTTCGTAGGTGTAACTGACGATGATCAGGCTCAGTGCCTCATCTGTAAATTCAATTGGGTCTTCATCCAACCCGTTTTCGAGCATCTGCTCCGGGATAAGGAACTGCCTTGCAATAATAATCTTGTCTTCCTCAATATACCCAGGGAATTCGATCAATTCCATACGATCGAGCAAGGCGGGGGGAATGCTTGCAACCGTATTAGCTGTTGTGATGAAGAAAACCTTAGAGAGATCGTAGGGCACCTCAAGGTAATGATCTGAAAAGGCGTGGTTTTGTTCCGGGTCGAGCACCTCAAGCAAAGCCGCTGAGGGGTCGCCATGAAAATCAGCACTTAGCTTATCGATCTCATCCAGCATGAAGAGTGGATTGACCACTTCCGCTTTTATCATGGTCTGCAGGATGCGCCCAGGCAGAGCACCAATGTAGGTGCGCCGGTGCCCGCGGATCTCGGCCTCATCATGCACACCGCCCAGAGACATTCGGACAAACTTGCGGTTCATTGCCGTAGCGATCGACTGACCCAGGGAGGTCTTTCCTGTGCCGGGAGGTCCAACAAAACATAGGATTGGAAGGCGATTCTTCTTTGGTCTTAGGCTTTTTACAGCCAGGAACTCAATGATACGGTCTTTTGCTTTTCTCAGACCGTAATGGTTCTTATCCAATATTTCACGAGCCTTGCACACATCCAGATCGTCTTCTGTGGTAGCTGACCAGGGCAGGTCGAGCAGACAGTGCAAATAATTGGAAATCATGCCGTTTTCTGGCGAGAGCGGCGGCGCTGAACGAAGCCGGTCAAGCTCTTTTTCAGCTGTCTCGTACACTTCTTTCGGTAAATTGGCAGTTTCCAACTGGCTCTCGAGTTTGAAAACATCGGGGTCGCTGGATTTGCCCTGGTTGAGTTCGACTTGCAAACGACTGATGTGTTCACGCAACACGGTCTCACGCTGGTTTTTGTCAAAATCTTCATGAATGCGAGTGATAACTTGCATGTCTAACTCGAGCATCCGAATTTGGGCAACCAGTTTCGTATGAGCTTTTTTCAGGCGTGCCAGGTCGTTAACTTCCTGGAGTAATTCGAGGCGGTCATAGGGACTAAGCAGCGTGTTGATTCCGATGAAGTCTGCCAGTTTACCAGCATGATCGATTTCTTCGGCAATCGGAATGACTTTTTCGTCCAACGGAGATGGCATCGAAGCGTAGCGAGCAAGGCTGGATTTAGCAGATCGGATTTCGCTTTTTACTTCATTGGTGCGGCGGGCAGGATTGTCGACAACTTCAACATCGGCGACGTAATGGTCTTTCTGTTTGTAAACCTTGAGAATGCGCACACGTCGGCGGGCTTCTGCAAAGATGTCATCATCATAATCACGGGAGGCGTTATCGAAACCCATTTCCCGTCCGAATGCCATTTCCAGTCCAATTTCCCACACATTTTCTGTGGTGGGTTCTTCAATATTTTCATAACGTGGATAGCAAGCTACCAACGTGAAATGGTTCTCAAGCGCTTCAGACATCAATTCGGGATCACTCACATCCTCTTCTGAGTAAAGTCGGGCCGCTGCCAAGGGTAGCAAGGGCTCGTTATACAACATGATCAAGGGAGCGGTGAAGTTGGTCTCTTTCTTATTCGAGGTACGATTTTTTACCAGCATGCTGGTAGTAAACATGCGGTTGTCATCACGAGAGAATTCCTCTTCGTATTCATCGGAGAAACGTTTTCGTTCTTGCACTTAAATCCTTTAACTTTTTGGTTCTAGCCAGATTGCCCTGGCTGCTGCAGCGATGAAGATGCTGCCAGTCACGAGTATACCCTTAGATTCCCCGGCGAGATAGAGTGCCCGCGATAATGCTTCTTCGGCAGGATTGACCGCAATCACAGGAACGGAATACTTTTCAACTTTCGCTTTCAGTTCCTCTGGCGTAGCAGCCCGAGGGTGAAGCGACTGGGTTGTAATGACCATTTCACACCTTGGCAGGATAGCTGAGAGCATTTCTCCCATCGATTTGTCTGCTGAAGCCCCAAACACAAGAATAAACGGCCAATTGGGGAAGTATTCATCGATTGTCTCGACCAAGCGCTGCATTGAATCCCCATTATGGGCAGAATCGATCACGATTGGTGGTCTCTCCCGCAGAATTTCAAACCTGGCAGGCCAACGAACATTCAGGAATCCTTGCCGGATGGTTCGCCTCGTTACATGAAACCCACTGAGCCGCAATTGATCCAGAACGGCCACGGCAGTGGCGGCGTTTTCAATTTGGTGGGTACCAAGTAGAGGTAGTGTCAATTTTAGGCTAGTGTTAGTACTGATGTTGTTGCTCTCAACAGCTTTGTGACGCGATTGAATTTGGAAGGTTTGGGTCTTCAAATTATGTTTCAGCGGTTCAAAGTCATACTCACGCTTTGTTTCAATGGCGGGTGCATTGCGTTCTTTCGCAATTTTAAGGAGTGTTTCCAGGGCTTCCTGCTTTTGTGGGGCGATGACCACCGGGCGACCAGGTTTGATGATTCCCCCTTTTTCTGTCGCGATCTCAGTCAGCGTATCACCCAGCACTGACATGTGATCGTAAGAAATCGAGGTGATGACCGATACAAGCGGATCAACCACATTGGTGGCATCCAGTCTACCGCCTAAGCCAACTTCAAGAACAGCGATGTCGATTTCTTCATGCGCAAAATACAAAAAAGCCATGGCGGTAGTAAGCTCGAAAGTAGTTGTTTCGGGAACCAATTCTGTGATCGGTCTCAACTGGTCAGCTAGCTCGATAACCTTGCGTTCGCTGATCATTTCACCATTGATGATGATTCGCTCGCGGAAGTCTTCCAGGTGTGGGGAGGTATATAACCCTACTTTGTAGCCGCTCGCCTGGAGTGCAGAAGCGATCAGGGACGCGGTGGAACCTTTCCCTTTCGTTCCGGTTACATGCACTGATGGATATTTGTGATGGGGGTAATCCAGATGTTCCATCAACTGATTCATGCGGTCGAGTTTGAAAAAACGGTGTTTGTCATCAACGTGTCGTTTCATGCTGAAATCGACCCAACTATAGATCCAATCCAGCGTTTCCTGGTAGCGTTCTTCAATTGGTGGGTGCATCATTTGCCTACTCATTTACCGGTGTGATATCCTCGATTAATACATATCCGATGATTGCATAATCACCGGAAGTATATTCGATCAAAACACATTCACGATTGAATTCATCAAAACGACGTTCTGGCATTGAAACCAACTCGACAGTCATGCCTTCACGAATGCGACCCGGTGAACTGAAAGAGGCGTAACAGCCTGTTCTGACCCAGATGTCGCGAATTGCCCGGACAAACATAACCGGCGTGGGGGTGACCGTGTTGGTGGGTGTGGGCGAATAGTCTGGTGTCGGTGTCACTGTGATCGTGGGTGTCAGAGTGATCGTTGGAGTTAGCGTGATCGTGGGTGTCATTGTGACAGTTGGGGTACGGGCCAGGTTGCGCTCATAGGCTGAGTCAGAAATACTGCGGGCTGCAAGGCTAATGCCCATGATGAGTAAAGCCAGCAGCACAATACCGCCAATCCCTCCGACAAGATAAGTGGGCAGGAACCCACGTTTAAGTTCCAGTATCCTGGGGTCTTGGGGGAAGCGTTTTCGAGCTCTTGAACTGATCCTGAGTGCATCAAGTGCAAAATATTTATTGCCGCTCTCAAGGGCGGCTTCTGCCCTCTGGATGGCATCTTCATTGGTACCGATTTCGGTTTCCAGGGCACTGATTTCGTTTTCAAGCGAGAGACTCTGAGAATCGTAGGCATCCAGCTGCCTGAGGTAATCGAGGTTTTCACGCGCTCCGTTGATCTTTTGCCGGGCGAGGGCAGCAGTTGGAGCATTGGCGGCTTCTTCTTTGAAACGCTGTGTGTTGTCCAGCAAGGATTGGATGGTGGCAGGGATGAGCAGGTCCAGCCGATTGCGCAATCGACCCAACTGGGGGATTTCCCCGTACTTCATACGGATCTTTTCGAGTTTGCTCTTGGCGTCCGCCAGCTTGGAGGGCGGAATCTTGCCGCTCAGACTAACCAGATCGCTGACCTCGTTCAACATGGCGATATCCGAACGCACTTCGGTGGCTTTGTCAATATATTCGGGTATTGCCACAGCACTGGCTGCGGTTTGGATCTTTCCTAGTGCAGGAACCAATTCGCCCTGCGTGAGCAAATTGAGCCCTTCCCGGTAGACGTCATAAGCTTGCATTTGGTTTTCAAGGTCGTGACGCAGTTCTTCACCTTCACGCCAGCGTTTGATGCCAGCATCTTCCAGGTGATCAAAGGCTTCGTCAAGGTAATTTAGCGCAACCTGGTATCGGAAAACACGGGCTGCCGATTGTGCTTTACCGTAAGCTTTGCCTGCTTCAGGGGGTAAGGCGACCGAAGGGATGTTACCGGAACGAAGGTAATCTTCTGCTTCACTGTGATGCTCCTGGGCGCGGGTCCAACCCGGTTCCATTTGGATCACTTTTTCATAAAGCGGGATAGCGACCTGGTAATTGCCTTTGTAAAAAGCCTCTTCAGCTTCGTCCATCATGCGTTCTGCTTCCGGATCATGGGTGGATTGGAAAAAGCGTTTTAGCGGATCACTATCGATCCCACCCATGTCATCCTTGCCCAAATTGGTGCGGGTGATTGGAGGTGGGGTGGCTGAGAGGTCACCCAGAACAGGTTTGGGTGGGGAATTCAGATTCTCTAAGTTGGGCTGAGGGCGACTCTCAGAAGGTGGGTTGAGTGTCGGCGATTCAGGTTCAAACTCATCGTTTATCGAAGTTTTAGCGTTGGAGGTTTGTGTTGATTCTGTAGGCTGAATTGGGGTGGTTGTGGCTCCGGACGCACGTCTACTGCGCTCACGGCGTAATTCTCGCAGCAGGCGATTGGCTTCTTCGAGCTCGTCGATGCCGACCTGATCTGATATTCGGTTGGTTGCCAGAGCTTCCAAATAAGTAGACAAACCTGTTTCAGCCTGATTCAGCTGTTCGTCAGTGGGATTATTGCTGGATAGCACTTTTATTGCTTGTTCAATTAATGAACTAACCATTTATTGTCCTTTCAAGAGGGGTGCAGGATTAATTACGTTTGCTTTGCAAACCCTGCAGAGCAGCTTTCATCTCCGAAGGAGTCTTGTAAAAACCGTCAAGAGCTTGTTCGAGGAACTCGATTTCCTGGTCGTTCAAGCGGTTTTGAACATCAAAAGAATAAGTCGCCTTGTAATGCGTAGGCGCGTTGGCGATATCCTCAGGTCGGTTGGGACCGACAGCGACCGAGCCAGGAGCCTGACGCCCGGTGAAAATGTGATGCAAAGCTCGTGAACTGAGTTGAACCATGTCCGATTGCTGAACTTCAGGTGAAAAGTTGTTAGGCTGCCAATGACCGATGTTCCAGTCGATGATGATTACTTTTTGACGGAACTCGTTCCAGTAATAATGGAGTAATTTGTGGTCAAGAAAGCTTGCTCCGCGGCTGTGGGCTTCTTCGAGCAGGCTGCATATCTGGACACTGATATCCAAAACCTGTTTCATGCTGAGATTGCGTACAAAATTGCCACGGGTATAGCCGGCATCGCAGAGCAGGTAGAGGTTGTCTTCCCATCGTCGTTCCAGCAGCAGATAAGGCAACCAACCATCCTGGATGCGTTCTTCGAATTGTTCGAGAACTTCCTCAATTTCGTCGACTTCAAACACTGCCAGATCGCCTTTAATGTTAACGCCTTGCCCTTGTTTTTCCATTTGTTTGGTCAACGGGGCGATCTCGGATGGCCAGGTTGTATTCCCATCTGATTTCAAAAAACCAGCTTGCAGCATGGGGGTTAAATTGTCAACACCTCGTAAATTGGCGAGGATGTTGTATTCTTCCAGGAAAAGCGGTTTGGCATAGGAGATTTTATCGTGCCGCATCACTTTAAAAGCCGGGTCACGGCTAAAAGGAGTCTTACCTGAGGTGTGCTTGTAGAGGAATACGCGGGCACTCGAGCCGCCCGCTTCAGGGATGGCAAAATCGTGCTGACCAGCTGTCAGCCAGGTATCTAACGGTTCAGCTAAATAGTAACCGTCTTGAGAATCAAGTCTAATCTGTTGCATAGTTCCTTCCGCAAAGTCAGGCTATTTTACCATTATTGAAGTGAGCCTTGTTCAAAGTATCCAGCATCACGTCTAACCAGTTCATCAAACCAGGGTAACAAGGGGTGGATGCCTTCAACTTCCTGGATGCCCTGTCGGATTTTGCTGCTGTCTGCTACTGCAAGGAGATCCAGGTATTGGCGCTGCCAACGTTTGAAGACCGGGCTGGCAGACCGGTTTGGATTGATGGTCTCGTCTATTTTAATCAGCAGGAAAACCAGGTCGCCGGCAGCGTTGCTGGCAAGTCGCGTGCGCGCTACCTCAGGTTGGTTGATTACCTCGAAATTCCGCTGCAATGCTCGCAAAGAGCGGAAAAGCGTGAGCAAAACCTGGTTGATTTCACTGAAGATGTTTTGCTGATTTTGGGATAACCAGTTTGTGGCATGGGATTCAGAGCGCAACAATTGCTGCCAGGCGTTGAAAAATGTGCTCTGGGCAGCATCGCATTGATAGACCAGCTCGTTCAACAGTTCAGGGTAGAGTCCCTGCAAATCAATTTTTTGCCATTCGCATATGAAAGTGTAGAGGTGCGCCTGCGCGTCAGCAAGCGATGGTAATTTTGGCTTGAGCAGATGCTTGTAGTGTGTGGATTTCCATTGGCGCTGTTTAATATCCGTCAGGGCTGGCAAAATCTCGTTGATCCAGAAGTTGGTAGTATTTCGGAGGTCGTCTAACAGAGCCCAGCCAGAGTCAAAACTCCCTGCCAGGGACTCTAAAAGGAACCAATCGCCGGTTTCTGCTGCATTTTTCCATTTATCAGCCTGCGCCAGCACCTGCAGCGCCCGCCTTACATCTTCAGCATCCTGGGCGGGGAAGTTTTTTAGATCAGGCGCAAAAGGTTCCCTTGGGATTCCTGAAAAAACGAATTGAAACTCCTCTTCCAATTCTTTGTAGGCAGTGTAACTCGCAGGCAAGAGGCGGCGCAAGTTGACCAATAGTTCTGCTCTGGATTGGGAATTTCGAAGTTGTTGATGGAAAGAACCCAAAACCGTCTTCTGCTGATCATTAAGACGCGTCTGGGCTAACTGATCGTACTGAACGTCTAATTTCAGACCTGGTTGGTAAACCCATTGGGTTGGCCAGTCATGTTGGCGGGCAAGATCCTGCAAATTCTCGAGGTTGATTGCCCGGCTCATCTCCTGCAATGCAAGATTGTAGTTACCAAACCAGTCGGGCATGCCAAGGTGTTTGGGCAGGTTATCGG
This sequence comes from uncultured Anaerolineaceae bacterium, assembly GCA_964507335.1. Taxonomy (GTDB): domain Bacteria; phylum Chloroflexota; class Anaerolineae; order Anaerolineales; family Anaerolineaceae; genus Mesolinea. The sequence continues at coordinate 8,161 of CAZDPK010000056.1, forward strand.
CACGACCTAATAGCTCCATTGCGAATGAATTTACAGACCTGTCTGATTCCGGTCCGGTTTCAAAAGCAAACAGACTGTTTTTCAAGCGAGACACAGATTCAGCCAGAGGCAGCAAAAAGTCAAACGTTGGTTCCAGGGTGTAGAGCTTTTTGAGGGCTTTAAGGCTGGCGTCAAGATCGGCAGCGTTCCAATTTTGGTAGACATCGCGTGTGGTGGCTAGAGCACTTTGGAGCCGGTCTGAGAGCCCATTCGGAAGCTTGAGCCTGAGCACAGTTGCATCACCCAGAACCTGGCGCAGGTTGAAGAGTTGGTTGCCCAACACTTCGTTTGAAGCCAGGACTGACCAGTGAGATGCGATGTCCTGCACTTTATTGCTTAGCAAAAATAGTTGATTAATTAGCTCAGATGCATTGGATTGGTTGTTTTGAAAATAAGCAAGTTGTTCTTTTAGCTGTGATAGAAAGGATTGCATATCTGTATAGATTGTCGGGGTAGAGACTGAATCTAAGTAGAGATTGCGCATAGCATAAATAGCAGAAGCGAGTTCATTGGTCGCGCTGCCTCTTTCTACCAGAACTCTGGCTTGCCAGATGGCTTCAACCCAATTGCAGGCAAAGACATGTTTAAGCAAATCAATGAGATCGTTCGAGGCTATGCTATCCTTTTGTTTCAGAAGGTAGCCAGCCAGCTGCCATTCAAGGGGCAAGTTTTCGGTTAAAGATGTTGCAATCAAGTTGATTACCTGATTGGCCTGTTCATAATCTTCGATAGCCAGATAACTAAGCAGTAGTTTCTGGGCCGAGGTAAGCAGGCGAGTGGTGTCAGTGTTGATGCCGAATTGCTGGAGCTCCTGGTTCAAGTCCAGGGTCTGCCTGAGCGCGTCCAAGTCGGGTATGGATTCGGTGAAGCGTTCAAAGAGCAGTTCATACTCGATCGCCCGCATGGTCAGATAACTTTCCAGGTATTCAACGCGCATGCGAAGTTGGGGGATGTCGTCAAGTGTAATTTCAGACGGGTGAAGCGGCCAGCCCAAGTCATGGATCAAATTCGGAGAGGTTTGGTTAAGCAGGTTAAGCCCTTCCTCGACCATTTGGGCGTAATCTTGCCAGATCGGGCTTTTTTGGACATCTGGCTGTGGCTGAAAAAAGAATCCGTTACCCCAGTCAATGAAACTCATAATTTTTGTTTCTGCATTCCAGAAGATATGATCCATCTTGACGTCGTTCCAAACCACACCTTTGGAATGCACTTTCTCCAAGAGAAGTAGCAGGCTGGAGAGCACTTTCAGGACCACGTTTTGAGGGATCGATTGACCTGTGCTCAGCCGTTCAGCCAGGAGTGTTGAAATCGCCTTGCCCTGGATTTCTTCGCTGATAATAAAAAGGTTGACGGTGCTGGAGGTGCCCTCAACACTGCGGTCGAGCACTAGAGGAGTGTGGACGGTCAGACCGTTCCTGGAGAAATCGATTCCTTCCAGAGCAATAAGAATTTTGCCTTCGGTCTCGATCTGACCAGCCTGGCGCACGATTGTACCCCCCGAAACATTTTGAACCGGACGCTTCATCACGCCTTGCAGATTACCGGGTTGGGAGAACACACGCAAGACCTCGCCAGCATCACCGCTGCCGACCAATTCCTGGATTTGCCAGGCCCGTTCCCGTCCGTTAACTGTTTTTGCCATGAGATTGATTATACGATGGATGGGGATACGTCATTGCGAAGGAGCGAAGCGACCGTCGCAATCTGCATTTTTGTATTAATGACTTAGTTCGTTTCTTAACAAATGTTGGTCAATTCACCTCAAGGTGAATAGGCAGACTGCCACGACCGAAGTTCAGTGTGATTTGCCAGATTGAATTCGCTTCCATCCTTTCTTTTATAAATTATTTTGCGGTGTATAATCCGGGTTCTACAAAGGTAGGAATCAACTGCAGCCGCAGGAGTAAACTCATCGAGGTTTTCATAGTTATCAGTTGTTTGTGAATTTCCAGTTAACGTAATCAATAGGATTGGTGGATGGATAAACCGAAAAAAAGACAATTCTTACTAATATTTGCTTTTGTATTCTTGGATCTCTTGGGTTATAGCCTGATCTTGCCCCTCCTGCCATTTTACGCTAGCGATTTTGGCGCAACTATTACCTTGGTCGGTCTCCTTGGCACAGTCAACGGCTTAGGTCAGCTGATTGCTGCCCCAGTCATTGGCCGTTTGTCAGATCGATATGGAAGGCGTCCGCTCCTAATTGTGGCTGTTGCGGGCACAATCCTCGGCTTTTTACTTTTAGGGTTTGCTAAAAGTCTTTGGATGATTTTTTTGAGTAGGGCAGTAGACGGGCTCTTAGGAGGCAATACTGCATTGGCTCGAGCATATATTACGGACATTACAGAGCCAGAAGATAGAGCCAAACGATTAGGATTGATAGGAGCAGCCTTTGGTTTGGGATTCATCATCGGGCCTGTGATGGGAGGAGTCTTAAGCCTTGCTGGTCTCAATGTACCCGCATTTGTTGCGGCTGGACTCGCCATCTTCAACTTAATTGCCATACTAATCTGGCTGCCTGAGTCCTTACCACCTGAGGAGCGTCGGCAAAGGCGCACTAACCCGCACACAGCCTTTAATCTTTCTAATCTCCTGGATGAATTTCAACGACCCTGTGTTGGTCCGTTGTTAATCATTAGCCTATTTTATGCCTTTGCTTTTACGCTATTTCAATCGAATTTTTCTTTGTATGCCAAGGAAGTCTTGAAACTTAATGTGCAAAATACTGGTTTGGTGCTGACATACGTAGGCTTATTGTCTGTCATTGTTCAGGGCTTTGCGATTGGAAAATTGACAAAAAAATTCAAGGAACGCAGACTAATCACAACCAGCATTATTCTGCTTGCCATCAGTCTTTTCATTTGGGGCTTCACCAGGCAAATCTGGTTGTTACTAATTATTCTTGCGCCCATAGCGCTGAGTGCTGGTATCCTCAACACGCTCATCACCAGCCAAATCACCAAAGCGGTTTATCGAGAAGACGTGGGTGGTACTCTGGGATTGACCAGTTCGTTGCAGACAGTAGCACAAATAACGACTCCGGCAATGGGAGGCCTGCTTCTTTCAAGCTTGGGACCCTGGGCATTAGGCTTAGTATCCAGCGTCTTTATGGTCTTTGCCTTATTAACTGCGCTTGGTAAAAGTACTAAAGAATCTGATTTAGATAATCAAAGTCCATGTTACCAGCAGGCTGTTAATTGACATTTTCATTGCAGATCTGTAATTCCTCCCTGGAGACATTGAGACCATTTGCGAATCTAATTCAATAAGCAGTATGGTATTTGATGTAAAAGTGAGAACAAAATAAATCAGCGAGATTGTTTAGCAAGG
>CAZDPK010000057.1:0-8527 GCA_964507335.1 uncultured Anaerolineaceae bacterium
GCAGAAGACTATCACCAGGATTATTTGCAGAAGCGTCCAAACGGATACACCTGCCATTTTATACGCAGGATGCCAAGTTTCCTGAAGGATTGAGATTCATTGCATGAACGAAATACCTGAAAACCCCAATCTCCAGACAGAAGACTACAGCCGCCACCCTTGGAAGCGATATTTGCGTATCCTCAAGTGGTATGGACTGGCGGTGTTGGTGATCACGCTGATCCTGGCAGCACTGGGGTACAGCGGTGCTGGTTGGGAGGGGGCTAAGAACGGATTTACCTGGGGCGTATTAATTGCTGTTCTTGGGCTGCCAATCGTGGGATTGCTTGTCAGTATTAATGTATGGAGCGGTTACGCCAACCGTTGGGGCGAAGTAAAATACAAAGAAATGCTGGAAGGCAAACCCGAAGATAAAAAGCCAGAGGAATAGCGGAGACAAATGCAAACACAGACCAGTCACGAAAAAAACAAAATCAAGCGGGGATGGAAGGTATGGCTGGTTTATTTTATGTTGGCATTCTTTAGCTACATTCTCAACGTAGCTGGTCCAGCCGTTGCTTACCTACGAGATGAAATTAACTTATCTTTTACCGAAAGCGGAATGCATACTTCTGCCCTTGCGCTTGGCATGATTGTAATGGGCTTGTTTGGTCATTATTTTCTCAAAAGATTGCCAGAATGGAAGGCTTTTGGAATAGGCGGGATCGGTTTGGGGTTGGGCGGATTATTGCTCGTCCTTAGCAACAAACCGGCCTTAACATTAACCGGCTTGTTCGCTATGGGTGTGGTGGGAGCATTTATTGTCGCAACCAATCCAGCAATCTTAGCCGACGAAATGGGTAAGCACAGCCCAATTGGGGTTTCAGAAGCAAACACACTCTCTTCACTGATCTCCATACTGGCTCCCGTAGCCGTCGGTTTTTTTGCCGCCAGATCAGTTACATGGCGTCCATCCATTTATATCGTTACTACGCTGGCTTTCTTCATTGGAGTGTGGGTCTTGTTATCCCCTCGTTTTTCATGGGAAGCAAAGAAAAACCAGGAGATCGAAGCAACAAAATCCGAAAAGCTCCCAGCTAAAGTCTGGCTTTTCTGGACAGTGTTGGTGGTCTCGGTCTCGATTGAATTCTGCTTGATCTATTGGGCATCAGATTACCTGCAAGCCCATCTGGCGATGACAAAAGATAGTGCGACCCAATGGGTAAGCCTGTTTTTGGTTGGAATGGTGATTGGTCGCTATACCGGATCACTTCTCTTGAAAAAGTATGAGCGATTTCAGATCCTCTTTGTTTCAATGGCAATCGGGGCATTCGGCTATACAATTTTTTGGCTCAGCGGGTCCCAACCGATTGCGCTGGTCGGCTTGCTGCTGGCTGGTCTGGGTGTTGCGAATTTCTATGCCACCTCCATCACGCTCATTTTTGATGCTGCCGGACCGGCGCGTGCAGCGGCAGGTTCTGTTGCGACGCTTGCAAGTGGTGTCGCCATCTTCTCGCTGCCATTTATCTTAGGCTCGCTGGCAGATCTGATCGGCATACAGCAAGCCATGCTTTTGGTCGCAGTATTGTTTGTTATCCTGTTGATACTGCTGCTGTATGGCCAAAAAATGATCACAACAAAAACTACAGATTAACCTGGAGGTGAGCGATGAAAGTGCTCTTTATTGGCGGCACAGGAACCATTAGTTATAGTTGTTCGAAATTGGCAATCGAAAGAGGTTTTGAAGTTAGCCTGCTTAACCGTGGAAGAAGCACTCTGCGGGAACCGTTACAGGGAGCAGAACTGATCTTTGCTGACATACGCGAGCCAGAGACGGTGCGACAGGCACTGGGCAACCGTCACTTTGACGTGGTTGTTGAATTTTTAGCTTTCAATCCTGATCACATAGAAATCGACCTTGAACTCTTCCGAGGGCGCACGGACCAATATATTTTCATTTCTTCTGCCAGTGCTTACCAAACGCCGCCAGAGAAATTACCGGTGACTGAAGAAACACCTCTCGAGAACCCTGTTTGGCAATACTCAAGAGATAAAGCTGCCTGCGAAGCACGCCTGATGCGCGCTTTCCACGAAGAAGGCTTTCCGGTCACGATCGTGCGTCCATCTCACACCTATGATGAAGGCTATATTCCGGTCACAGGTCGATGGAGCTTTGTTGATCGTATGCTGCAGGGTAAACCGGTTATCGTTTACGGGGATGGCACTTCGATCTGGACGATGACCCATAGCTCGGATTTTGCAAAAGGATTTGTGGGCTTGTTTGGTAAAGCAGAAGCAATTGGGCAGGCTTATCACATCACCTCAGATGAATGGCAGACCTGGAATCAAATCGTTACAAAGTTGGCTGATGCGGTTGGGGTTGAACCGAAAATTGTGCATGTGCCTTCAGATTTGATCGCCCAGTTTGACCCGGAATGGGGGCAAGGCTTACTGGGCGACAAGGCCCACAGCTTTATTCTGGATAACAGCAAAATCAAAGCGTTGGTCCCGGAATTTGTGTGCACTGTGCCATTCAAAGAAGGGATAGCGCGCAGTGTGGAATTTTACCGCCAACATCCAGAGTTGCAGGTGATTGATGCGAAGTTTAACGACACAGCCGATGCGATTTTGGATTTCTATGCCAAAGCCTGGCCAAAGGGAGCTTGGTGGAAAGAATAATGGAAATAGGTTTATTTTCCTGGCTTAAAATGGATTCGGCTAACCGAAATCAACTTATTGAGGATTGTTCTCGGCTTCCAGAATGTTTTGAACCGCGTCGCTGACTTCAGTAGCGATTTCGACATTATTCATTGTGTAAAGGTGAATACCGCGCACATCGTTGGCGATCAGGTCAATGGTTTGCTCAATAGCGTAATGCACGCCAGCATCAAATAATGCTTTTTCATTGCTGCTATAGCGGTCAAACAGACGTTGTAGTTTCGCTGGAACACTGGCGCCGCTCAAGGCAACTGTGCGCTCGATTTGACGTGGATTAGTGATGGGCATAATTCCGGCTTCGATCGGCACAGTGACACCGGCTTTTTCAGCTTTTTCACGAAAAGCGTAAAATTTTTCATTATCAAAAAACAACTGGGTGATCAGGTGGGTAATGCCATTATCGATCTTGATTTTCAGGTGTTCGATATCCTTTTCCATCGATTCCGCCTGGTAATGCCGTTCCGGATAGCAGGCGCCCAATAGATTGAACCCCGGTTCGTGAGTTTTGATGAAAGCTGCCAGGTCGGAAGCATACTTGAAATCTGTCTTGGGGGGACAATCGGGAGAAATGTCGCCCCGCAGGACCATGATGTTTTCAACGTTGTTTTCTTTGAGCTGATGTAGTGTCTGCAAAACCTGGTCACGGTCAGCGTTGACGCAGGTGAGGTGCGCAACCGGCTCGGTGTGATAAGTGCGCAAGATCAGGGAAGCGAGTTCGATGGTTTTGTCCTGCTGCGCCCTGGACCCACCCGCCCCATAGGTGACGCTGATAAAATCGGCTGGAATACCGCGCAGCTTCAATAGGGTGTTGTATATGACATTATAGGGCGTATCTTTCTTTGGAGGGAAAATTTCCAGCGAAAAGAGGGTCTTTTTATGGTTGAACAATTCAGCTAAGTTCATAGTTGCTCCTGATGGCGTCAATTTTACCCGAGGTTGGATTTCGTGTAGGAGTAGGTTGTTGGTTGTGCCGGCGTTCTTGACGGGACCGGGAATCAGCCGGAGGCTTTGACGTTCAACCGATTTCAAATTGAGCTAAGTGTGAAAGAGACCTGCCGGTCAAATCACGCGCACGGTCAGGAGACCGGCGCGATCGGAAATTATTAGTAAGGTCAAGAGACCGGTGCGATCGAGCATACACAGTATTAACTTTTCGTCATAATCGCTACGGTAATGCGACTTGGAAGATATATTTTGGTATACTCGCAGTTATGAGATTGCGCCATTTTCCCGCAATCTGAAGTGTCTTAAGCACAAAGTTCCCCGTCTGATTTTCTTGCTGCCAGGATCAAATAACCGGGATATTGAGGCAGTATTGAAAAACAACTAATTGGAGGTATGCCATGGCTGGCATGAATAAATTTACCCAAAAAGCGAAACGAGTGCTCAGCATCGCTCAGCAAGAGGCAGAAACTGAACAAGCTCGTGAAATCGGCAGCGAACATTTGCTGCTTGGTCTTTGTATTGAGGCTGGCACTGCTGCCAGTCGTGTTTTGGAAGACCTGGGTGTTGAGACCGACAGCGTACGTGCAGTCTTGGAGGAGATGCGAGGAAAGGAAGAGCAAACCTTAACCGAAGCCCCCATGTTAGGTGAAGACATGAAGCGTCTGCTGGAGCAAGCTTTGGCAGAATCAGTAGCAGACAAAGCCACTACCGTCGGCACCGAACACCTCATTCTGGCAATGTCGCGCGATGAAAACAGCATGGCGATGCGTATTTTGGCTGCCCTGGGGATCACCTCGGAGCAAGTCCAACGGCAAACTGCCCGCATCATGGAAGAATACAAGCGCATGCAGGATGTCGCCAAAAAAATTGATAGTTCCGAGGACCTCGAAAAGAGTGACGTAATCAGCCGACGAGGGGTTTCCCGCCGAAAAGAAAAAGATGAAGGTAAGACTCCCCTGGTGGATCAGCTGGCAACCGACCTTACTGGTCTGGCGGAAGAGGGAAAACTTGACCCGGTTATCGGACGCAGCAAGGAAATTGAACGCGTCATTCAAATTTTGGCACGCCGCACCAAGAATAACCCGGCGCTGATCGGTGAACCTGGCGTTGGCAAGACAGCTATCGTCGAAGGACTGGCGCAGCGTATCATTGAAGGTGATGTTCCCGCGCTTCTTTTGGACAAACGCGTGCTGCAGCTGGATGTTGGTTCCATGGTAGCTGGCACAATGTACCGCGGTCAGTTTGAAGAGCGCCTCAAACGAGTGATTGATGAACTCAAATCCAGCGGCGACATCATCTTTATTGATGAAGTCCACATGTTGGTGGGGGCTGGCTCGGCTGGCTCTTCTGTTGACGCTGCCAATATCCTCAAACCCGCCCTTTCAAGAGGGGAGCTGCAGGTCATCGGCGCGACTACTGCCAATGAATATCGTAAGAATATCGAGAGTGATGCCGCTCTTGAGCGACGTTTTCAACCCATTGTGGTGGACCAACCCAGTGTGGAAGAGACTATCGAAATCCTGCACGGTTTGCGTCCTAACTATGAAGAACATCACCGCCTTTCAATCAGCGACGGAGCCCTGGAAGCAGCCGCAAAATTAAGCGCGCGCTATGTGACTGAACGCTTTCTGCCCGACAAGGCAATTGACCTTGTGGACGAGGCGGCTTCACGTGTGCGGATGTATAAAAGCGAATCTGCCATGAGCAGCAAAGATTTGGTGTCAGAACTGCGTGAAATCCGCAAGGAGTTAAAGTCTGCTCAGGCTAGTGGTGATGGCGACAACATCCAGGCACTGATAAAACGCCAGGATGCCCTGGAAGACAAGCTTCACGGCGTACAAACCGCATGGAATCGTTCGGAAGCCCCGGTTGTCTGTGAAAACGATATCGCTGAAGTCATCTCAATGTGGACAGGCATTCCGTTGACCCAGATTGAAACCGAGGAAACTGAACGCCTTCTGACAATGGAAGCGGAGCTTTCCAAATCCATCATTGGACAGGAAGAGGCCATCGTGGCGGTCTCGAAGGCGATTCGCCGCGCACGTGCCGGGCTGAAGAACCCGCGCCGACCGATTGGATCTTTTATGTTCCTAGGTCCGACTGGCGTAGGTAAAACTGAGTTGACAAAATCACTGGCACGCCAGATGTTTGGCAGTGAGGACGCCTTGATCCAAATCGACATGTCCGAATTTATGGAACGACACAGCATGAGCCGCCTGGTTGGCGCGCCCCCTGGCTATGTTGGCTATGATGAAGCCGGGCAGCTGACGGAGGCGATCCGCCGCAAACCGTATTCCATCGTGGTTTTCGACGAAGTTGAAAAAGCTCATCCAGAAGCACTAAACTTACTCCTGCAAATTATGGAAGAGGGACACCTGAGCGACGCTAAAGGTCTGAAGGTTGACTTCCGCAATGCCATCATTATCATGACCACCAACATTGGCGCAGATATGATACGGCGTCAGAGTGGTCTGGGCTTCTCTTTGACCGTCGATGAGGCAAAAGAGGAAGAGCTGGAATACAAGGATATGCAGAAGAAGCTGATGGAAGCTTTGAAACGTAATTTCAGACCTGAGTTTATTAACCGCCTCGATTCGGTGATCGTCTTCCGAGCCCTTAACCGCAAGGACATCCGCACAATCGTGGCGTTGGAGATCGACAAGGTCACCGAACGGCTGGAAGAACAACAAATTCGACTGGTGCCCACAGAGGCAGCTTTAGACTACTTGTCCGAGTTGGGTTATGACCCTGAGATGGGAGCCCGACCTGTGCGCAGGGTGATCACCCAGGAAGTGGAAGAACGACTTTCCGACGAATTGCTCGCCAAACACTTTAAACCCGGGGATACAATTCAGGTAGACCTGGAAGAAAAAACGAACGCTGATGGCGAAAAGGAAAAACAAATCGTCTTGAACCATCTGGAAAGCCAGGAGGAACAGGCTGCGCCTGAATTGATCGGAATCTAAGCGAGGTTTCATGGCAAAAAGCTATACACGCTACGTTTGTCAAGTTTGTGGGAAAACCAGTTCCCGTGCCTTTGGACGCTGTCCCAGCTGTGATAGCTGGGGCAGCATGATTGAAGAACTGGTGCAGGACCCGTCGGCGAAAGTCACCTCTCAGGTGAGAGGGCTGAGCGGAAGCTCACAGGTGAGACGATTGGCTGACATCGAAGGTCAGCTGGAAGAACGCGTTCCCCTCGAAATGGAAGAATTCTCCCGCGTTCTGGGCGGGGGCATTGTACCCGGCTCGGTTGTGCTGATTGGCGGGGATCCGGGTATTGGCAAGAGCACACTCACCTTGCAAATGGCGATGCAGCTTGCCGATAAGAACACTATCTTGTATGTTTCGGGTGAGGAATCTGAGCGCCAGATAAAGATGCGTGCTGTGCGCCTGGCGGAAGAAAGCAAGCTACCCAAAAATCTCCTGCTCGTGACCGAAACCAACCTCGGGGTCATTTTTGAGCATATAGCCCAGGCGAAGCCTTCGTTGGTCATTATTGACTCGATCCAAACCGTCACACTGCCAGAAATGGAATCGGCAGCCGGGTCGATATCACAGGTGAGAGAATCTGCCGCCAAATTACGCGAACTGGCAAAAACCAGCGGCATCACCATTTTTTTGATTGGGCATGTGACCAAAGAAGGCACGATTGCTGGTCCGAGAGTGCTTGAACACATCGTTGATACTGTGCTCTACCTGGAAGGGGAACATTTTCAGAGTTATCGATTGTTGCGATCTGTGAAGAATCGTTATGGTGCCACCAGCGAGGTAGGCGTATTTGAGATGCAGGAACGCGGTATGGTAGAAGTGCGCAACCCCAGCGAAGTCTTTCTGGCAGAGCGCATGATCAACGCGCCGGGTTCAGCGATTGCAGTGACCATGGAAGGAACGCGACCCCTGCTTGTCGAAATCCAGGGTTTGACCACACCGACCAATTTCGGCAACCCTCGTCGGACTGCCAACGGGATCGACTTTAACCGTCTGCTGATCATCGTGGCGGTGCTTACCCGCCGATTAGGCGTGGGGCTGGGCAACCAGGATGTGATCACCAATGTGGTCAGTGGGCTGCGGATTGATGAGCCGGCAGCAGATCTGGCAGTTGCAGCTGCAATCACCTCTTCGTTCCGGGATCAACCTGTGCGTGCCGATACCGTCCTGATTGGTGAGGTGGGGTTGTCGGGCGAGCTGCGCATGGTTGGGCAAATGCAAACCCGATTGAGAGAAGCTGCCAAATTGGGCTTCAAACGCGCTGTTGTACCCAAACGTATTCGGAAAGGTGAACCCTGGCCGGAAGGTATTGAAGTAATTGAAGCCCGCTCCCTGAAGGAGGCATTGAAAGCCGCCTTGTTGGAAGATGATGAGAAGAAGAGGTAAGAACTCTTCTTCGTAAGATCCGTGTCATTTGATCGGATTAAGGTATCATTCTCAAACAAACTAGAGAAAGAGCCGATTATGAACAACCTGAACAAAATCCCATTCATCCGATCCACGCGCCGAAACCATGCTCTCGAACATGCGACCATGAAAATCCTGGCAGAACGTTTCAAGGGTGTAAAGATGATGGGGCATTCCAACCCAAGCGGCTTCTTACTCTTTGCTGATTTACCCACCGAACTTGTTACCGAAGCCGTGTTGGAGGCGAGCAAACGCTTAAAGTCCGGTGAATCAGGGCTTGCCATTCACCCAGGTTGCGGCACTAACATTGCTGCTTCCTCATTCCTGGCTGGCTCGGCTTCGTTTGTCACATTGATGGCTTTGAGCCATGGAAAAACCCCAAAATGGTGGCATATCCTGCTTTCCACGCTTGTAGCAATACCTGTTTACATCCTATCCAAACCAATCGGTCCCCGTTTACAAGAAACAGTCACCACCGATGCCGAAATTG
>CAZDPK010000057.1:8627-11349 GCA_964507335.1 uncultured Anaerolineaceae bacterium
GCATGGCGGAGCTCAATACCATCTGGCTGAATGGGGAAAACCTCAGTTTTGAAGCCCTGCAAGCCGACGCCCTCACCATCCCCTTCCTGGCAGACCGACGGTTGATAATTGTTGAAAATGCCCGGGCTTTTCTTGCCAAAGCCGGGAAGGATTCTGCTGAAAAATACCTTGATTTGTTCGCAAGCCTCCCAGAAAGTTCTGCCTTGGTCTTTGTGGTGGACGACCAGGTCAGCAAGCGGCGTGGTGAACGCAACTGGGAAAACCAAAAAAGCTATTTCTGGGTGACCAAGTGGATTGAAGAAAACGGCAAGAAAGGGATCGTTATCGACTGCCAGTTGCCGGTTGATGAAGATATGCCCGCCTGGATCATGAGGAAAGCCAAGGAACTGGGTGGAGCTTTCAGGCCAGATGCAGCCCACCTGTTGGTCAGTTATATTGGCAACAACACTCTCCAGGCTGGACATGAAGTTGAGAAATTGATCACCTATGTCGGGGAAGCAGGCGTGGTAGAGCCAGACCATGTTACCCTGCTGACCGCTCACGAGCAGGAAGGCAATATTTTTGCGCTGACCGATGCTTTGGGCGAGCGAAATGCCGTTAGAGCCATGCAAGAGTTTCAATTGTTGATTGAGAAGAGCGATGTGATGGAGCTTTCCGGCATGATCCACCGCCAATTCCGCCTGCTGATCCAGGCACGAGAGATCATCGACGAAGGTGGCAGCGTTCAGCAAATCGAAAACGAGATGAAGGTACTCAATTTTATTGCGCGCAAGCTCTATACCCAGGCTCAGCGTTTTAGCCTGCGCCAGCTTCTGGACATTTTCAGTCGTTTGCTGGATATCGATGAAGGCATCAAGACCGGCGGTATGCCTGGTCAGACTGCTTATGAACTGCTGATCGCCGACCTGACCCATTGAACAATCTTTTTTAGGGAGAAAAATGCCATTTAATATCATCCGCAATGATATTGTCAGAATGAAGGTGGACGCCATCGTCAATGCTGCCAATCCTGAACTGAAAAATGATGGCGGCGGAGTGGGTGAAAGGATATTTACTGCAGCCGGCTTGGAAGAGATGACGGCGGCCTGCGACGCAATTGGGGGCTGCTCAACCGGGAGCGCGGTGATCACGCCTGGTTTCAAGCTGCCCGCAAAATATGTTATCCACGCTGTGGGTCCGGTCTGGCAGGGCGGCAGGCATGGTGAAGAGCAATTGCTGCGCAGCGCTTACCGCACCAGCCTTGAACTGGCGACCCAACATAACATCGAGAGTATTGCCTTTCCGTTACTATCGTCCGGCAATTTTCATTACCCGTACGAACAGGCACTGGCGATTGCGTTGGATGAGATCAACCGCTTTGTCTTTCAATATGACATACATGTGACCCTGGTCATGTTCGACACGACTGCAACCGCACTTGGTTTCAAACTCAACCACGACCTGGTAAGTTACATTGATGACAATTACGTGGATGAGCATCTGACGTTTAACCGACCCAGAGAACCCAGGGAGCGCCCACGGCCGCATCTGTATAATTTAACCGAGGACATATCAGACCTGCTCTATGACGAGCAAGAGGTATTATCAGCGCCTTTATTTCAACTTGCTGATGAGATTGAGGATTTTCCTGAAGAAAAGACTTTTTCTGAGGCGGTGCTCAGCATCATCGATGCCAAAGGCATGACCGATGTTGAAGTTTATAGAAGTTCCAACATTGACAGGCGGCATTTCAGCAAGATTCGCAGCAATAACAACTATGCGCCAAAGAAATCAACCGTACTTGCACTAACCATTGGATTGAAATTATCTGTACAAGACGCACAGGACTTGATGGCACGCGCCGGGTTTGCTTTCAGCCCCTGCGATAAGCGGGATCTGATTGTGCGCTACTTTTTAGAAAAGGGTGAACACGACATAGTCAAGGTGAACGGAGCCCTCTACGATTTTGACCAGTTGCTGCTGGGTATTTAAAAAATGTCGCCTGCCAGGCGACCACAACGCGAGCTTAGGGGAATATCATAGACCTCAGATCAATAAAGGAGGTCTACATGAACAAAACAGAACTGATTTTCATCCTCGACCGCAGCGGCTCTATGTCTGGCATGGAAAGCGATACCATTGGAGGGTTCAATGCAACCATCAGCGATCAGAAAACGATCGATGGGGAAACCCGCGTGACCACCATTCTTTTCGACAACTTCTTCGAGGTCCTGCATGACCGCATCGACCTTCAGGATATCTCTCCCCTGACCAACAAAGATTACTTTGTGCGCGGTAGCACCGCTCTGTATGACGCAGTAGCACTGGGTATAAACAAGATCATGAATGTACAGAAGCAAACCAAAGCCGAAAGCAGAGCAGACAAGGTGATCATGGTCATCACCACCGACGGCTACGAAAACGCGTCGCGCGAAACCAATGCTGCCATGCTGCACAAGATGATCGACAACTGCAAAAAAGAAGGCTGGGAATTCCTGTTCCTGGGTGCCGACATTGACGCCCAGGCAGCCGCTGCAAGCATTGGTATCGATAGCAGCCGGGCTTCAAATTATATGAAGGACAGCCAGGGAGTCCAAGTTCAATATTCCTCGCTTAATTATGCCATTCGCAACATGCGCTCCGGCGCGCCATTGCCCGAGGATTGGAAGAAAGACCTGGACGAGGATAACAAACGAAAAAAAATAATGGGGGTTAGCAGGGGGTAGGAGTTGAGGGGGATTGG
>CAZDPK010000058.1:0-10994 GCA_964507335.1 uncultured Anaerolineaceae bacterium
TGGTTTGTTCTTAACCTTCGATAACCTTTTTTGAGCCAATGCTTATTTTCTTTGGCTGGGTTTCCGGCTTCTTGGGCAAGTGCACCACCAGGATGCCGTTGTCTGTATCGGCAGTGATTTTTTCTGAGTCGATGACACCAGGCATGCTAATGCTGCGGTAGAAGGAACCATAACTGCGTTCCCGAATGTGGTATTTGCCTTCTTGAGCGTCTACACTTTCTTCCTGAATTTCGCCTTTGATTGACAATGTGTTGTCATCATAGGTGATCTCGATTTTTTCGGGATCGAAACCAGCTACTGAAGCTTTGACAATATATTCCATGTCGTTTTCGATCACATCCAGAGGGAAGCCAGAGGGTAACGGTTCCGACTCCATGTCCAGGAATCGATTCATCGCTCTTTCAAGGTTATATTGGTTTCTCCAATAAGGAGATCGTCTGATCATGTATGCCATAGTTTCCTCCATTTCTTTACTGTGTTTTATGACCTTAATATAGGCAAAAAAAATTAGAATAACATTATAAAAATGTTATCGATTTGTAAGAGAGTCCGGTTGTAAGACAGAAAAAGAGATCAGACCCGCAGGGCCATAATGGATGGTGCCAGGGCTTCCAACTCTGGTTCTCGTGTTCCCAGGGCGGATGCGATGATTTTAGGCAGTTGCGCGTTGCTTAGACCGGTTGAGTTGGCGATCGTCTCGGTCATCGGCTGCAGCCAACGCTCGCCAAGCAAATTGAATGGATAACCAACAATAAGATTTGTGGGTCTTAGAACATGGATGAGGGTTTGAAGTTGTTGACCGAAAATTTTAGCAGCTTCAGCAACCACTTCCAGACCGTAGGGGTCTTCCGAAAGAACACAGTTCAGAATATCGCTAGGCACAGCGTCATCATCCCAGTGGTTGGGATGGCGCAACCGGGCTAGCTTCAGCAAACCAGCCGCGCTGGCTACATCGTTTAGATAAACCATTTGCCCTTCAACGCCGAGTCGAGCTTCATTCAATTGCAGGTTACCAATTGCACCTGAAAGCCCATTTGCAGAGGAATAGAGCTTTCCGTTAGAGAAAATAGCAACTCTAATACGAGGCTGAAAACTCACGTAAATGCTTTGGTCCTGATCGGATATTGAGCCAAACAAAAGTTCGGCCAACAGTCCGGCATTCGCTTTGCTTTCAACGAAGACCGGCAGGTTAAAGCGCAAAGCCAGTTGGGAGCGCAAAGCTTCTGATTTCCAAAGCGGGAAATCGCCTGCTGAGATGAGTATATTTGTCTGGCTATCATAATTTCCACAGACGGAGACCGAGACCACGTCGGGAAGAGGCAGGCGCTGCGCCTGGGTAATCATGAGCAGACGATCAGCATGGCTGCTGATTTCTGATAACATGATCTGAAAACTTTCTTGGCGGGGGGAGGGGAATGACAGCCTTTCGCTGATCGTTCCAGTCGGACTGCCATAGACAAGCAACACCCGATCGGCATCGATATTCACACCGAGGATATAGTTGCCAGCCGGACGACTGGAGGCTTTTTGGTCGCGAAACATGCTGTGATTATAAAACGTTTGCAGGAAATTCGTCGATCGCTTTTTTTCTGGCTTGATCTTAAGCAGAATCAAATTGGAGTAGAATTAGCGCGTTAAGGTAAAGAAGGGTTTGCTTATGAAGAAGTTATTTCTAGTTTTTATTTTTATCATTGTGATTTCGAGTGCCTGTTCGGCGCCTGCTGCGGTGCAGCCAACCGATCCTGAACCTGCGGTGGTTATAAACACGATCACACCGCTGCCAACAGCCACCGATGCTCCGACCGCAACAACCACGGCAACCCCAACCGTCACACCTACAATCAGACCGCCTAAATTCGTGATTCCAACAGCCACGATGACGAGCACAGCCACATCCCATCCATCTCAAGTAACAACAAACGGATTAATTTGGCCGCGAGCTCATTTTACAGAAGCAAACGTCAGTTGGCGAACTACAGGTTGCGCAACTCCCGGCAGGAACTTGAGCTGCGAAATAGAATATCGAAAAGATTCATCAGGCGGTTGTTATGTTGGTATGAGCTGCTATGACGACTGCGGCTGGTACTATTCGGTCAACACAATCCCGGCGGGAGTTGAGCTATTCTCCGATCCTTGTTTCTAAACTTCATCACAACAAAAAAGACGGCGCAAGCCGTCTTTTTAGTCTAAGGTTAATTGGTCAATATTTGTAGACACCACCACCGATAAATTCCCGAATCACGGAATCTTCAGGTACAAAGCTGTCATCCTCAACAGCCATAATTTCCTGGAACATATGGTTTATCCTGTCGGCGCGCTCCCAGGCATCCTTGCGTAATGGGTCATCGCGATATTCCTCCGCCCAGCGCGCAAAATTTTCACCCAGTTTTGCTTTGTAAATGGGCAACTCGTAGGGCATGGCACTGCTGACGATGGTATCCACCGAGTTGACGTAAGGAATGATGTGGCGCAGTTCGCTGGAACGCACATAATGCCAGTGCAACAAGGTCTGGGTGGGGTCATAAGCACGGTGGGAGGCATCCCGCAGCATACGCCGCATCAGACGAATATCGGTCCAGCGAGCATAGCATCCGTTTTTGAGTTTCATCTGAAGCAGAGGTTCGATGTAGAGCTTGAACTTCCATTCATCTGGTATATCTTCTGTCATTTCAGGGAATAGCCCGTGCAAGCTATCGATCAAGACGATTTCATTCTTGTTCAAGCGCATGGGGGTATGGTCAGGAACACTGTGCCCGGTTTTAAAGTCATAGTAAGGGATCCGGACTTCCTTGCCGGCGAACAAATCGCTCAGATTCTGGTTGATCAGGCGCATGTTGAGCGCTTGTGGGGTCTCAAAATCGTAATCGCCAAATTCGTCCTTGGGATGCATTTCGAGGTCAAAGAAGTAGTGATCAATATTGAGCGTGATCAGTTTGAAACCCTGCCTTGCCAGGCGTTCTCCAACTTTGATGGTTGTGGTGGTCTTACCGCTGGACGATGGACCAGCAATGAAGACTACCCGCACTTCATCTTTACGCTCAAGGATGAGATTAGCCGCGTTTTCGACGTCTTCACTGTAGGCGGCTTCAGCAGCTGTCACGATCTCGTGAAGTTCACCTTCCCGGATGCGCTGATTCAGTTTTTCGGAGGTGTGTACCTCGTGAGAGACTGACCAGTCTAAGACTTGCCACAATTTCGCCCAGGGGATGTTACCGGAGGGGGTTTTATCGGCATCACCGCGTTTAGCTCGCTGCCGTGTTCGTTCGTCCCGATAGAGAATGTACGCTTTGGCGACGCGGGCATGAGCATTTTCGATCAGCACCTTTTCAACCATGTCCTGGATTGTCTCGATGTTCGGGTATTCGCCTTCGGGGACCGTTTCTTCCAAAGCTGCCACAACCTGGGCTGAAAGGCTCTCGGCTCTCTGTCTATCCCGTCCGTCTACGGCAACCGCGGCGCGGTAGATTGCGTTGGTGATTCTTTCTGGCGTGAAGGGGACAACACTGCCATCTCGCTTGATAATATGGGTGAGTTTGGTCATACAAATCTCCTTTTGTACGAAGAAATTATAGCATGTATGTTATGGATGTAACCCCGAGCGATAGCGACAGGTCATTGTGCAGGAAAGAAATTTTTCACTGCGTTCAGAAGGATATTGGCTGACAATGACAGATATCTCAGAATGGTGAGATGATAAGAATGGCAAGATTCAAAAACCCCCACATGCTATAATTAGCCACAGGACAGGAGAAGTCAAATGAATATGCCCCTCATCATAGCTCATCGCGGTGCTTCAGCGTTGGCGCCTGAAAATACCATGGCTGCCTTTCGACTTGCCAAAGACCTTGGTGCGGATGGCATTGAGCTGGACGTTATGCTTTCTGCTGATGAACGCTTGGTGGTGATACACGACTTGGGTGTCAACCGAACAACCAATGGTCAGGGAAAAGTAAATGAGATGAGATGGGATGCGTTGAAAACACTTGACGCAGGCTCTTACTTTGATGTGAAATTTGCTGGAGAACCCCTGCCACTGCTTGACCATGTTTTTGAAGAGCTGGGTGGACAGCTCCTGATCAATGTGGAGTTGAAAAACTACGCCACACCTCGCGATCAGTTGACCGAAAAAGTGATCGACTTGATCATGCAGATGGGGTTAAAAAAATCGACCATTCTTTCCTCCTTTAATGCCCGCAACTTATTGAAAGCAGAAAGCCTTGAGCCCTCCATACCCCGGGGATTGCTGACACTACCCGGTTTGCCAGGGTTTCCTTATCGCGGTTGGCTGGGCAAACGCTATCATTACGACGCTCTGCATCCTTACCATAAAGATGTCAATGCGAGGATGGTCAATCGACTGCATGCAGCAGACAAAAGAGTGAATGTTTGGACGGTGAACAAGCCAGAAGATTTGCGTCGAATGAAAGACCTTGGTGTTGACATGGTTATTTGTAATGACCCTGACGACGCCCGTGAGGTAATCGAGGCGGCATGAGAGCAAGATCTTTACGTCTCTTGCTCTGTTTTTGGTTAATTCTTGGTCTTTTTAGCTTTCCAATATCGACTGGCAGTGCCCAGGAGATGAGCCAGGCTGAAGCCCTGCTCGCCAGCATGACCCCATCTGAAAAAGTTGGTCAACTATTTTTGATTACCTTTGAAGGGGCTGAAATTTTTGAAACCAGCTCTATCAATAATCTGATCAGCAATTACCATGTTGGTGGGGTAGTGTTGAGTGCTGATCATAACAATTTTGTTGATGACAGCACATCAGCCTGGCAATTGATACAGACGCTGCAGGAGATCAATTGGCAAAAAAGTAATCCGCTGATCACTGATGCGCCTGCAAACCCAGATACGAATTACATTCCTCTTTACATTGGAATGCATTTGGTACAGTCAGACAACCGTACCCCCCAACTGTTTAAAGGTCTTACAGAATACCCTTCGCCTATGTCAATCGGTGCAACCTGGTCAACAGAGTTGGCTATGGAAGTTGGCAGTGTCGTTGGTCAGGAACTTTCTGCCATGGGCGTTAATCTGCTGCTTGGTCCTTCGCTGGATGTAGTCGACAGCAAGGATATGGTTGCAGCTTCTTATGCTGGTACGCAGAGTTTTGGGGGCGATCCGTACTGGGTGGGGGAGATGGGCAAGGCTTACGTGGAAGGTGTTCACGCTGGCAGTCAGGGGTCCATGAGCGTAATTGCCCAGCATTTTCCCGGATTGGGCAGCGTGGACCGCCCGCCCAGTGAAGAAGTCTCGACCATACAGAAAACGCTGGAACAACTCAAACAGATCGAACTGGCACCCTATATGAGCGTTGTGGGAGATGAGAATCCGCAGAGACAGGTGGACGGTTTAATGATTTCGGCGATCCGCTTTCAGGGTTTGCAGGGAAATATCCGGGCAACGACTATGCCGGTTAATTTCGATCAAACTGCGCTTGCACAATTGCTTTCCCCTGAACCCCTGGCGACATGGCGTGCCAACGGTGGGCTGACCATTAGTGATAGCCTGGGAAGCCCCGCAGTCCAGCTGGTGTTTAGCAGCGGAGAAGACCAGTTTGATCCCTTGACAGTAGCCCGGACAGCTTTTTTGGCAGGAAATGACATGCTCTTCCTGGATAATTTCAAAGCTCGAAATGACCTGAGCCAGACGGATACCATTGTCAAAACGATTGAATTTTTCAGACAAAAATACCAGGAAGATGCTGTTTTTGCCCAGAGAGTCGACGCCTCGGTGTTAAGAATTTTACAGGCGAAGATGCGGCTTTACCCCACCTTCAGCTTCGACGCAGTGGCAACATCCCAAGAGGGGCTCTCAGTTTTAGGGCGGGATGGCACGCTTGAATTGAAAGTCAACCGGGAAGCGGTAACGCTCGTGGCACCTTCAATTGAATTTCTGAGTGCTACCATCCCCCAGCCACCTGCATTATCTGATTACATTACTGTGTTTACCGATACGCGCCTGCGACAGCAATGTGACAATTGTTCGCAGCATAATCATTTTGAAACGATGGACTTCGAAGATACCATCATCCGTTACTATGGACCGTTGGGAACCAATCAGTTGGATGGAGATCATGTTTTTTCTTATAGTTTCTCTCAATTAATCGACATCCTTGACGAACGCACGGAACCAGCAGACCCAAACCGGGTGGACAATCTGCGCCGATCACAATGGGTGGTCATCAATCTTCTTAACGAGGATCCCTCCTTGCCTGAAACCCGGGCATTTAAGCGCTTGCTCTCCGAGAGGTTGGACCTTCTGAGAGATAAAAATGTGATTGTCTTTAGTTATGATGTGCCTTATTACCTGGATTCCACAGACCTGGCAAACATAAGTGCCTATTATGTTCTTTACAATAACACCCAAAGTGCCATGGATATCGCAGCCCGTGTCTTGATGCGCGAAGCCGTTGCCAGCGGGTCGCTACCTGTTTCTATCAGTGCGGTTGACTACCAGCTGGGCACTGTCACCGCCCCAGACCCCAACCAGGTTATTCAGATCGAGTTGCTCACCTCCCAGCAAGCAGAAGCAACTGCAATGGTGGCATCGCCAACGGTAGAAACCCCTGTGCCTTTGTTTGTTATGGGAGAAAACGTGCGCATACAGGCGGGACCGATTATTGATCACAATGGAAACCAGGTTCCGGATGGCACAGTGGTGAAGTTTACGATCCGCCTTTCGACGGAAAACCTGATTATCTCTCAACCGGAAACAATTACTCAGGACGGGTTGGCGACGGTCGATTATCGTATAGAGCGCGAAGGTATTTTTGAGGTGACAGCCATCAGCGAGCCCGCCTTGACATCAGGCAGATTGATCCTGAACACGCAGGGCGGTTTGGCACAGGTGATCATGCCCACAGAAACACCCACGCCCACAGCCACCCCGACATTGATACCCAGCCCTACGCCTACTCTGATGCCAACGCCAACACCTGATCCTTCAATCAATCAAACAGGCTACCCCCGCCTTACAGATTGGCTCCTGGTGATCATGTTGAATCTCGCTGGTGGATTTGTGGCTTGGATAGCCGGCTACAAATGGTGGGGCAGCGTGCGCTGGGGTATTCGCTCGGCTTTTTGTACGGTGATTGGTGGACTGCTGGCATACTTGCTGCTGACGATTGGTATTACCCCGATCATGAACCTGGTCAAGGAAAGCTCTTCGTGGTTTGTGGTTCAGGCAACCGTGGTAGGGATGTTATTCGGTTGGGCAGCAGCGCTTGTCTGGTGGATGTCAAGTCAAAACAAGCGCAAATTTCCATTGAAATAGACCTCAAGAATATTTTCATTGCTTTTCCTGACCATCCGCAATGTTTGCATAATCAAGCGGCAGAGGTAGGACCAAGCCCCCACCGTACGAGCAAGCCCACCGTGTGGAAGGTTTGACATTCGGCTGTTTAGATCAGAAATGGGTTTTATAGATTGTGAATCAAGGTAAACAACAGGCTTAGGAAAACTAACCCCCCTACCAGGAGACCCAGTTGAGTCTCTGTTTTTCCAATCTGAGCTTGAAGCGAACGGCTATAGCCTCCACCAATCCGGCGTAAATTACCGGTGGTTTCACCTGTCAGTGCTTTGACGAAAGCGGTCACATCTTTGGGACGATCATCGGGGTGAAGCGCCATTGCCCAAAGGATGGCTTCTTCAACGCGGGGGGTCATGGCGGGATTAATCGATCGGGGGGTTACAAGGCTCTCGGGTTTGAGAAAACGATCGCGCACGTTCATGGGAGGAGTGTTGGTGAGCAGGTGATACAGCGTGCAGCCGAAGGCATAAACATCAGCGCGTGCATCCGTATGACTGCTGTCACCGCCATATTGCTCCAGGGGTGTATAAAGCGCGGTACCCTGCCCCTGCATGATGGTGATGGTCACCTCGTCTGGGGCAAGTAGTTTAACCAAGCCAAAATCGACCAATTTGACAAGCCCACTGGGTGTCACTTTCAAATTAGAGGGCTTGATATCCCGATGCAAGATGGGGGGATCCTGATTATGGAGATAGCTGAGGGCATCACCGATTTGCAGCGCCCAATCCAAAACCTCTTCCTCTTTCAAGAACTTTCCGCCGCTATCCGCTTTTGCTAGCAATGTACGCAGGTCATCTCCCGGTACAAAGTCCATGACCAGAAAGTCATCCTGATTGATCGAGAAAAAATCTGAAACTTTCGGGAGATTGGGATGGTCCAGGCGGGCAAGCACAGTCGCTTCCCGCATGAATTGATCTCGCGATTCTTTGAGCATCTCTTCGGGAAAGGAAGGATCGTAACGAACCTGCTTAACAGCACAAAGGCGACCTTCCAGCCGCAAATCTTCTGCCAGGTAAATAGATCCAAAACCTCCCTGACCGATTATGTGCTTAATGCAGTAACGCTCGTGCAGCACTTTTCCGCTGACGGGATAATTGTTCATCTGCTTCTTCCTCTTTAAGCAGGTTCTTCCGTTACGGCGTGGAAAACCTGCTTGTGCTTGGATTATAATCGGTATTAGCGAGGTAGAAAGTCAAAAATGGAAGACGCTGTTTTAATTGCCAACAACGGTCCCTTGAATGGTCAGCAATGGGTTATTGATGGAACACTGGTGATTGGCAGGGATGCAGATTGTGATATCGTAATTCCTGACCGCCAGGTCTCCCGCCAGCATGCCCGCATCAGCAAGGGCATTAACGGGGTGATCCTGGAAGACCTTGGCAGTAAAAATGGGACTTTTCTAAACAACCAGGCGGTAAGCGAAACAGTAAAACTGGTTGAAGCTGATGAAATAGCCATCGCGCTAACCCAAACATTCCTTTTCTTAAGCTCTGACGCCACAATGCCGCTCTCAGATCTGCCTCCGGAACTCAGCCAGGTTTTTCGCCTACGCCTCGATGAAGGTTCCAGGAGAGTCTGGGTGAGGGGTGTAGAGTTGGAACCTCCGCTTTCGAACCAGCAATTTGTCCTATTGGCTTACCTCTATGCCAGGATTGGGGAAGTGGTTTCGCGGGAACAGCTGATCCAGGCAGTCTGGGAAGACGACACGCGCTGGGTCACCGAGCAAGCTTTTGACGCTCTTGTCCGGCGCCTGCGTGAGCGCTTGAACCAACTGGATCCGGATTACGATTACATAGTAACAGTGCGTGGGCATGGATTAAGGTTTCACAACGAAGCGCATTAAGATAGCTGATTGCTTGTTGCAGACCCTTGAGGTATAGGGCAAGCCCCCCTAAAGATGAACATCTGCTGTTTTACAGAAAAAAAGGAACGGTGCACCCTTAAAGGACAATAGGGACCGTTCCTTTTGTTTTATACAAAAACGACAACTATTTTGCGCCGTTATTGAGATTTCGGCGCATGGTGTAACGCAGTACTTCCCGGTTGATTTCTTTCAATCTCTCCAGCAATTCCGGTTGATCTCCCTGGCTTTCCACCTGGCTGATCAAACTGCTTAAGGTCTGGCTAAAATCATCATTGATCGCGTCACCGGCGGCTTCAAGAACCTGTTTTCGTTCTTCAACTGTCTCTAACTGCAGCATTTGTTCAATTATCTGAAGAACGGCTCCACTGGTGCTCGCAGCGCGTAAGACGGCGACAATCGCGACCAATTTGGTTAGCGTGGCTGTGTCATCTGTCTCCTGTGCTTTGGTCACTTCTGCATTAAGCACGTCAGTGAAAGCCTGGTTGATCTTTGGCAGGGATTCTTCTGTAGCTTTTTCAATGTCATCTGCAGCCAGAATTTCCTGCAACAAATTCTGAGATTCCGCAATTTGAGCCTTCATCGCCTCATCGACTGCCTCCACGATTGTGAGCAGTTTTTCGCGTAGAGCTGCCAACCCGGCTTGCTCTTCGCCAGATGACTGGTCGATCTTGTCTGTGAGGGTTTGGAAGAAGGTGTAATCCAGCCCACCTCTTGCCATTGAAGCAATTGTTGTCAGACGGATTTCACTCCCGGCGTTTTTGACCAGAAGATCGAGTAGGTTTTCCCTGGTGATACCAGTTTTGCTCAGTTCCTGTAACTCGGCGATAGCAGCGCGGGTCTCAGAGGCTTCCAGGGCGGCTGCCTTACCGATTGTGGAATGCTGGAGCAAAGCCTGCTGAAGGTGGGAGAGGGCGTGCACCGATTGCTGGTCGCCAGCAGCAGCTGAAGCCTGGGCAAGACGTGAAAGCAATATGAAAAGCTCTTCATCGATTTTTTCATCGTATTGAGCAATCTGCTCCGGCAATGATTCGGGGCTGAGGTTAACCAACTGCTGCAGAAAAAGCAATTTTTCTTGCTGGGCTTTCATCATTTCTGGTGTGACGCCATCCGCTTCCAGAATCGTTTCAAGCAGCCTTTGGCGGGTCAGCATGGTCTGGGGCTTAAAAAGGTAGGCTTTGCGTTTTTCGGGAGGAAGGTCGTCCATCACTTTTTTGATCAGGGGACCAATGGTTCTCTCCTGTTCAGTTACGGGTGTGTGAAGTTCTGGCGGAAAATAGGTCAGAAGCAGTTCTTTATCCGGGTCATGGTAAACAATTGGAGTAGGGTAGACGCCTTGATAACGGCAATTGGGGCACTGAAAATTATTGGCACTACCGGAGAGCAAGGATTCTTTCGCTTGCAGGTTGCTACTTAAGTCGAATAGACGGATCAGATCGATCAGTACTGGTTGTCTGCAGTTAGGGCAAGGGACGCTGGTTTTAGCCATAGATTCACTCATTTCTTTGTATTTTGTTGTCAGGCGATTATATCATTGCACTCTGCAACTTTTGGACTATGTGTAAGTTAAAGAAAAAACACCTTGATTTAATTAGTTGGGATATAATTCATTTATTGGGGATAGAATGCCCCTAATCTAAGGTGATAAGGTTTCAGTTCCTCTCGAGTTCGGCATTTGAAGTTTTTTTCATGTAAGTCGCTCCAGGATCCACCTCAATCGCCAAAACAACTATCTAAGGAGAAGATATGAAACGTTCCAAATTTTTGTTCACTCTCGCAACTGTAGTAATTATTGCGAGCATGGTTCTCGGCGCCTGTA
>CAZDPK010000059.1:0-10729 GCA_964507335.1 uncultured Anaerolineaceae bacterium
CTGTCGGAAAGTATAACATTTCACTTCTTTTTGAAAAAGCAGACGGGTCTACATCGTTGTTGAATTCTATATGGGTGCTTGAGCGCACAGCGGACACAATTCAACTGACACGTAGCAAATAACGCGTACGTTATATTTGGAACAGCAAGTGATTAATGAACTCAATTAATCATATATGCCCATGATTCACACATCGCTATTCAGAAACTGAATAGCGATGTGTGTTAAGTCTTGTTGTTTGGTTGAGAAGACAGTAAGTATGTCAACTCTTGATGATAGATGGTTTGATTATCAGAGAACGGTTTGTTGGTGTTTAGGACGTTAATTGAAAACCAACTCGTGAGAAGTTGATTACAAAGATGTTGATATAATTTTTAGAATATTTCAATAACAAGATGAGGAACATTTGGAAACTAACAGGCGAATTGATTGGATTGACGTCTTGCGTTTTTTGGGAATTTTTGCAATCTACCTTGGTCACCTGGGCAATCAAGCAGGATATTTTTATCCGTTTGTGTTTCGCTACCACGTGCCCCTCTTTTTCTTTATTTCCGGAGCGATGGAGGTGTTCACAAAGGCCGACACAACCTTCAAACAATATTTTCGGAAAAAATTTACATCAATAGTCATTCCTTATTTTTTCTTTGGCGTCATTTCAATTGTTCTAATATTCATTTCTGGGAATGCGACGGTTGGTACAATATCGCAAACAGCTCTTCAATATATTTTGGGAATTCGCAATCAACTCTTCGCCCCGGCTCTATGGTTTTTACCATGTTTATTCATCATTTCCATGCTCTTCTTCGTACTGAAAAAAATATCCAAAAACCGATGGATATTATTATTGCTGGGAGTAGGTACATTAGCGATTAGTGAAACACTTCTGCCGCACCGACCAGTGGTTCAACCGTCATGGTACTGGAACATCGATAGTGCGTTATATTATTTCTTCTATTTCGCATTAGGATACGCTTTGTTTCCGATCATCAGACAGTTTATAACCTCCAAGACACGACTGGCGAGATTGGGTTTTGCCTAATCTGCAATAATAGTCACAATTTATGCCGGAACCTTGCTTATTGGAGTAGATCTTTTGGCGTTAGCTCTCAAGCCTATCTCTGGAAGCAACCCCATCATTCTTGTGCTTGGAGCCATGAGCTTGATTTGGTTCAACATCTTTTTGGCACAACTGCTCAGCTCGATAACCATTTTTAAGCAGTTAGGTCGCGATACATTGTTTCTTTGTGGGACTGAACAGGTCATCAGACATCTGGTACCACCTTTGTTTGCATTTTTTGGGTGGAATGTCACGTTCGCTTCGCCTGTCGGTGCGATTATTTTTACCTTTATGGCCTTGTTAGCCGCAAGATTTGGCATTATTCCATTCCTGAAATCCATCTATAGTACGCTACTTGATCAGGTCAGTCTCGTCCTACATGGCACACCAAATCGGTGATTGATGATTCATAGAAAATTGCGAAGTTGACCTCATGCATCAACTTATGCACCAGTCTTTTATGAATTGGTATTGCAGCTAGATTCCAATTTCCCAGATTGTGTTAGTGAATAATTCAACAATATGCAAAGCCAGCACATTGAGCCCAACGTTAAGCAATACAAAGCTAGCCATCCTGAAATTGGCGACTTACTCAATTACTGGTGTTTTGTTATCAGCTGAGAAACTGATAAAGATCTAAAAACAGTGTCCTAGAGATAAATGAAAAAAGACTATTTGGAAAGATCAAAAGACTTTTTTGGAGTATAACTTTAGCAGAATACGAGAAACCTATGGAAAATGAAAACCCAATGCCTAAGTCGACTATTAAGCTGAAGTTTTACTCCACCGATCTGCTTTCGTTAGCTGCAACCGTAATTTACCCTTGCCTTTACTTATATTTCAAGAACATAAACCTAGTACTATTTAAGGATGTAGTCTTCACGACTCTAATGTTTCTCCTAAACGGGATAGTAATATTCGGCATTGCTTACTTGTTTCTCAGGAATCTGTCAAAAGCATTCTTGATTGCCAATCTTTCAATGCTGGTATTATTGACTTTCAGTGTACTTGAGAACCTGTTAGCAAAGTTATTCCCATTCTTTTTTTATTGGCACATAGTTTTTGTCTTGTTGTCGGTAATAGTACTTCTTGGTATATTGATAAAAAGGAAGACTTCAAATATCGCAGCAGTTAAAATCAACCAGGTAACAGCGGCGGTGTTTGGGGGATTGATACTGCTTAATGCGATAATGGCGATACCATCAATAGTTAAGAATGCCAGTAAAGAAAAAATTACGTTGGGTAACCAAGAAATACAATTACGCACTGCTGAAAAGAACGTAAATGTTTATTATTTCATCTTTGATGAATACAGCGGACTGGACGCACTTCAAAGATATACAGGTTATGACAATACGCCTTTCTACGATTCCTTAGAAGCGCTTGGCTTCAACGTCTCTCCCAATAGCCGAAACTATTCACCAAGCACGAATGTGGAGATCCCTAATCTGCTCAACCTTTCAAGAATCTTGACCGAGGAAAACTATACTAACTCGGCAAGGGCACAGTCATTAGAATATCCAGCATTATTCAGGCTGTTTAATGAAAATGGGTACGAGATCAACCTTATTGATGATCAGGGTTTTCTTCCCAAAGAGGTTAAAGGTGTAGACTTTACATACTCACCCAAGAATAACTTGACAAAAGTGGAAACGTTTCAGACTGTGATGATAAAACAATCTGTCTATCATCCTTTGTTGACGGGGGTTGATGAAAACCGATTGGATGAGATAAATACCTTATTTGAAGAAGCTGAGAAGTCAGCAATTAAGAAGAAAAGTAATCTGCTCACTTTTGGATATATTATGGCACCCCACTTACCCTGGGTTGTTGATGAGAATGGCAATCCGATTAATGCCAACGAGCGATCCAATTGGAAAGACCCATCCGTTTACTTGGGCCAGGTAAAATTCGTCTCCACAAAAATTTTGTCTTTAGTTAATGAGATTATTGAACAAGATCCAGATTCAGTAATAATTTTGCAGTCTGACCATGGTCTTCGGCTTCCCATTCATTTAAAGAAATGGTATGGAGAAGAAATCCAGGACGAGGAACTTGAATTGTATTATCAGAAGAATATTTTAAACGCAGTCTACTACAAGGGACAGCCGCTGGACATCGAGGGATTAAGCGGGATTAACACCCTGGTTACCACCTTTAACAATCTTTTTGGTATTGCGTTGCCTCTAGAGGAGCCGGCAGAATAGAAAATGAAAAAACGACAGAGGTTTTTGCAGTCAGTTTTTGCTATTATTTGGCTGACTATATTCTTTATGTTGACACCTATTGTGCTCTTTGTTTCAGGCCGCAGTATTCCCAAGTCCTCTATTGATATTGCTGATAGTCCGCATCAAGTTCGCTATTCAATTGATGCCATCACAGTCACTGACAGTTTATTAAAAGATATAGAAGTAACCGGATGGTCCTTTGTTGAAAGCAATACAAACAATGAAGATAAAGAAGTTTTTTTGATTTTCTTGTCAGACAAAAACACATACCAAGTAAGATTGAATGTATATGATAGAGGAGATTTACCTGCAGCTTTTCCTGAATTGATGGTTCCCAAGCGCAATTCGGGGTTTATGGGTTCATTTAGTCCCTTGGCTATGAAAAACGGACTTTATCGTCTGTATATCTCCAACAAGGAAAGCCAGGATTTTTATGGTATTGCCGATACTGGTAAAGATTACTTGGTAAGAAATGGGGTCCTAAACGAAGCATCTGGAAGTGATGAACTAAAAGTCATTGATCCAGATCAGCAGTCTGGTTTATCAATCCAATCGAGTATTGATTCCTGTGTAGTATTGGATGACATTCTCAAAGTAAATGGCTGGGCTTACGTTGAAGGAACCGAAGAAGCGGTAGCGCCATTAATAAAAATCAAAATGTCAGATGGTGTTGAGCAATTCTTTACAACATCATCGATTGATCGACCAGATGTGGCCAAGTATTTTGGAAAAACGGAATTGGCAGCAAGTGGATTTAGGGCGTCCATACCAATGGATGAAATTGGTACGGATGAATTCACCATATGGATATTCTTTGAAGGAATTGGTACCTCATCCAGTAATTGCGTTTTTCCCTTGCAGGGAAAATCAAATAACTGATCTCTTGGACCAGTATTTTGTATTATAATCTTTGCACAACGAAACAGAGAATAGGAACTTAGTAGAATGCAGAGCATTTTATCGATTTTAGCAAAACCACCACACTATCTCGACCCGGGTTCCGGGAGTATGTTAATCCAGATCCTTTTGGCAGCCCTGCTTGGCGCAGGTGTCGCTATTAAAATCTTCTGGAGAAGCATTAAAGCATTCTTTACTGGAAAAAAGGTCGGCGATGCTTCAGTAGAGGATCCAACTGCGGTTGAAGACAATGATCCTACAGCCGTGCCATCGGACTCCACTTCTACCAAGGAATAACATTGTTGGTGTGTTTGTTTTCAAAAACGCCCAAACGGGAGGGATGAACTATGCCTGAGAATGTAAGTGGATCCTTTAGAGATCCAAGTGGTTTCATGTTTAAGCATGATGGAAAATTGTATCGCCAGGTAAACAAGAAGTATCAGGAAGAATACGACCTGCTGATGAGTTCCGGTCTGTATGATCAGCTGAACAAGTCGAGAACATTGGTAGCCCACAAGGAAGTTGATCTCGCTCTTGCGCCGCGCCCGGATATTGCCTACAAAGTCATCCAACCTGAGATCGTTGATATCATCTCGTACCCGTACGAATGGTGCTTCAACCAACTCAAGGACGCAGCCATTCTGACGCTGGCGATAGCACGCCGTTCTTTGGAATTTGGTATGAGCCTTAAGGATGCCAGC
Organism: uncultured Anaerolineaceae bacterium; assembly: GCA_964507335.1. GTDB lineage: Bacteria > Chloroflexota > Anaerolineae > Anaerolineales > Anaerolineaceae > Mesolinea. The sequence goes on from CAZDPK010000059.1 coordinate 4,884, forward strand.
GCCTACAACATCCAGTTCCACCAGGGCAGACCGATATTCATTGACACGCTCTCCTTCGAAAAATACGAAGAGGGCGCTCCCTGGGTGGCGTATCGACAGTTCTGCCAACACTTCTTGGCTCCTCTCGCCCTCATGGCTAAGACGGATATTCGCCTTGCACAGATGTTAAGATTGCACATTGACGGAATTCCCCTTGACCTGGCATCAAAGTTACTGCCGGGCAGCACCAGGATGAATTTTGGTCTGGCGACACACATTCATATTCACGCGAAATCTCAGCAGCGCTATGCCGACAAAGAAGTCTCTCAGGAAGAGGTAAAGGCTCGCGTGAGCAAGACCTCAATGCTCGCGCTTTTAGACAGCTTGCTTTCAACTGTGAAAAGTTTGAATGTTAAAACGATTCAAACCGAGTGGACGGATTACTACCAGGATAATAATTATACTCAGGCATCTTTTGAAGCCAAGCGCAAGCTTGTCAGACACTTTATTGAGAAAGTTCAGCCCAAGCAGGTTTGGGATCTGGGCGGGAATACCGGCGAATTCAGCCGCGCCGCCAGCGACCTGCAGATACCAACGGTGTGTTTTGATATCGACCCGGGCGCTGTTCAGCAGAATTATGATCTGGTAAAGACCAACAAAGAAAAATTCATGCTGCCTTTGCGCATGGATCTGACCAATCCTTCTCCTGATCTGGGTTGGCATAACGCGGAACGCGAATCCATGCAGGCTCGCGGACCAGTCGACCTGGTAATGGCTTTAGCGCTCATTCACCACCTGGCCATCTCTAATAACGTCCCGTTGGCTGATGTGGCAAGCTATTTTGCTGACCTTGGTGAGAATTTGATCATTGAATTTGTCCCCAAGAGTGACTCTCAAGTAAAGCGGCTATTAGCATCAAGGCTGGATATTTTCCCGGACTACACCTTGGAAGGTTTCAGAAAAGCCTTTGCGCAACGCTTTGTAATACTCGATGAAAAACCGGTCGAAGGATCTGAGCGCACCTTGTTCCTGATGAAACGATCATAGCCTTACGAAAACTAAAAAATCCGCCGGTGTAATTTTTGCCGGCGGTTTGATTTGAGCCATAAAAAAGGATTCCGTAGACTTTGGATCACTGAGCACAATTAACATAGAGAGTGTCAATTCCGACTGCTGCGGGAGGGGTTGGCGCTTGAGGCGCCTCGTTTTAGCCCCTCTGTTTTGCAAGAGTTTTTCATCCCATTGCCTGAAAAAATATTACTAAGTTAGGCTCTATATTATAAAAAAGAGTGATACACTAACAAACACACATATCTTTCTCAACGCATTACTTAAGGCGGGATTCATCAATCCAGCTGCAAGAGGTAATTATTAGCAGGGAAATAAGAGGAGTTATGGATAAGGAAACAAAACTTTCCCAAACGATAATTCTCCAGTGCGTAATCCTGATCTTCCTTATTCTTCTTCTTTTTTCACCGCTAAGATTCCATAATATCAGTTCAAAGTTTCACCCCAGCAAGATCCAAACTCAGCTCAAAAAAGCATCCTTTCTAATCATCCCTCAAAAGCAGGATATTGACCAATTAGCTGCCGGAGTTTTTCGTGAGAAAGAAAGTGACACTGATAACTTACAGAATAAAGTCTACCTGCCGATAATTTGGCGCACCTCATATTCCCCATCAAATTTCAACAAGTTTAGCCCCACGAACGGTTCAACAGGCATCTCGTTCAGCCCCACCCTATCATGGAATCAGACCACTCCTGTAACACGTTATGAATACTGCTTCGATAAAACCAACGACAATGCCTGCGCCAATTGGATCTCAACAGGCACCAATACCTCCGTGAATTTGTCCGGCTTGCAAGAGGGCGCGACCTACTACTGGCAGGTTAGGGCGTGGAACGGAACCTATGGACCCACCTATGCCAACGGCAGCGCCAGTGCCCACTGGTCCTTCACAACGGTGATCCTGCAGCCCGGGGCGTTCAATAAGTATGCGCCTGCCAACGGTTCGACCGGGCTGATCCTCACCCCATATTTAAGTTGGACAGCGAGTGCCAGGGCTACCCGCTACGAATATTGTTACGACACAACGAACGATGGGGCATGCTCGAATTGGGTCTCCACTGGCACCAATAGAAGCGTAGGTTTGCCAACGCTTCAGTCATCAACCACCTACTACTGGCAGGTCCGGTCCTGGAATGGCACCTACGGTCCGGCTTACGCCAACGGCAGCATCACGTCCTTCTGGTCATTTCGGACCTTGGATCCAGGTGTTCATGTCTTGGATAGTTGTTCGATGTATGCGACTACCAACGCTACCGTCCACCTGGTGTGTGAGGTTTATAACAACACCTCTTCCAACATTGAGAACGTCAGGCTGTATATCGATATCTACAACTCGCAGGGGGGCTTGGTCGATACCGATGATGCGTATGCTCCAATCGATATTATTCACATTCGCGGAAAAGCCTGTATCGATATCTCATTTCCAAGGCCGGATGATCCGAACTTTTATGTTGAACTGGGTGAATTAAGCTACCGCGACACCAGCCAATCAAGGCCAAATCTGACCCTCTCGAATCATTCCGGGAACGTGGGAGGTTCCTCGTATACCGTGCTGGGGATACTGACGAATAACTTGTCTCAAACGGTCTATTCCGTGAAAGCAGTCGATAGTTTGTATTTCAGCAGTGGGTACATCATTGCGTGTGATTACGAGTTTATCAATAAAGACCCCCATGATCTCTCCCCGGGTCAATCGAGTTCTTTTGAAATTACCACTTCCCTCCCGGATCCATCTTCCGTTGTGCGATACACCATTCAATCCATCGGGTCGCTCTCGGGAACATATTCAGAACAGGCCATAACGGGCGAGGAGCATATTGTTAGCTTATCCAAAATATATCTTCTGATGGATCTTCGGTCGTTGATGGAGGAAGCCGAGAACAGAGTCGGTGAAAGAGGTCTCAGCGAGTAACGATTTCTTCAAATGGTATAGCTTGATTTGCTGAAGCCTGATTGCGACACAGGGATTGACTTGATGTTCGGACCACTTCTCGCGAGGAAATCGAAGATCATAGCGAAAAAGCAGGAGGATTTGATCGCTACTTGTTGTCAATGTGAGTATAATTTCTACTTGACATGAATGGTGCGAGTGCATGTTCCGGTTAGGGGAGAGATTGTAATTTCCGCTCCCATTATGCTTTTGGTTTTTTAGCGCGCCTATTGTTTCAAATTGAGGGAAGTTCTCCGTGAAGTCTACAAAGTCCACTCTTGTTATCCATTTCTTGGTAGCTTTTCTTATTGTTCTTGTCGGTTGGAATAGCGCTTCAGCCAACTCCAATAGTTTTCAAAACCAAGAATATTTCCCGCAATTCCAACCAAGCGTGAATGGCACTTGCGATTCTTGGACATTCTCCAATAACATGGGATGTCCGAAGCGGGAAGATCCAGTCAAGGAATCTGGCATCGATCCGCAGCAGAGTAAAACAGGTCCAAAGCCATCATTATCAGTCTTGGAAAATGACAAGAATAAGGTTGCTGATAGTCTGAATGATATTCTTAGTGAAGTCACCCTCACTGTGCCCGCATACTTATGGAGACACGGTTGCGGTCCAACAGCTTTGGGCATGATTATTGGATACTATGACACTCTGGGTTATAGTGATCTTGTAGATGGAAGTGGTTCTTCTCAAACAGAAGAAGTAGATCAAATGATTGCTTCAGGTGGCGAGACAGGCAATCCGAATCCAGCTGGAAGTGAAGAGCACTACGAGGATTATGCATCACCCCAAGACAATTCACCCATCATGCTAGATGATTCCTACATAACTGAAGGACGAACTCCGCATGTGGACAATAGTCTGGCAGATTTTATGGATACTTCGAAAAGTACTCGAAATAATTATTATGGGTGGAGCTGGTCGAGTGATATGGGGCCTGCGTTCATAGACTATGTAATTACGCGGAACTCAAGTTATCAAGCCTCATCTAACTTTTTCTACAACATCTCCTTAACATGGGATGTTCTGACCGGCGAAATTGATTCGGGGAGACCGATGGTTTTCTTGGTTGACTCTGATGGAAATGGATCAACGGACCATTTTGTCACTGTCATTGGCTATAGAACCAGTCCTACTCTACAGTACGCAGCATGGGATACATGGTCAGCAACTGTTGTTCGGTGGGAAAATTTTGAGTATATTGCTACTGGAGTTCCCTGGGGAATTTGGGGAGGTTGGTCATTCAATATTGAAGGGGATGTTAGCAGTAATATTTTCTATGTTAAGCCAGATGTTGCGGGGGATTGTAGCAACTGGGATAATGCCTGCGACCTTCAGACAGCTATTTCTTTGGCACAAGAAGGTGATCAGATCTGGGTGGCAGCAGGAACTTACAAACCCACTGCAGATACTAATCGGACTGCTACCTTCCAGCTCAAATCCAGTGTCGCCATCTATGGCGGATTCGTTGGGACCGAAGCTGCACTTTCACAGCGTGATTGGATGAGCAATGCCACAATTTTGAGCGGAAACATTGGAAACCCTGAAGTATCGAATGACAACAGTTATCGGGTTGTCACAGGATTAAACTTAACACAAGACACAGTTTTCGATGGATTTACCATATCTGATGGCTGGGCAGATGGGGAGTGGCCTTTATACTTGGGGGCAGGATTGGCTCTGGAAACCAGCTCTCCCACACTTGAAAATCTAATTATCTCTAATAACCATGCAGGTTCTTATACAGGCATCTACAATAATGAGAGTAGTCCATTAATGAGAAATATTTCCTTCATTAACAATGTGGCTGAAGGAAGTGGAGGAGGTATCGGAAATTCCTACAGAAGTTTTCCAATCATGGTTGACACCATGTTTATTGGAAACCAGGCACAAACTGGCTCTGGGGGAGGAATGTTTAACTGGTACAGCTCACCCATAATTATCAATGCTGTTTTCACACAGAATTCAGCTAATCAAGGTGGAGCGATACATAACGAATCCTTAGCGTCACCCAATCTTATTAATGCGACAATTTCGAACAACTCAGCGACAACTTCTGGTGGTGGAATCGGCAATTGGTACATGTGCAACCCGATACTCAACAATGTGACAATCAAGGATAACAATGCTCCTATAGGCGCTGGAATTTTTATGACTGAAGATGGATGTCCTATTGGATTTTGTGATAATAGCGTTACTCTCACAAATTCTATTGTTTGGGGTAACTCGCCCGATCAAATCTATATTAGCCCTCATAACTCAGTGGATGCGACATTCAGTGATATTCAGATTGAACCTCCAGATTCCGTTTTTCCTGGAATTGGGAACAAAAATTCGGACCCGCTGCTCGGTCCACTGGCAGATAATGGCGGTTTCACCCAAACACATGCGCTTGGTGCAGAAAGCCCTGCTATTGATGCCGGGGATCCAAACAGTTGCCCTGCAACAGATCAGCGCGGATTTTTCCGACCAGTTGATGGAAATGGTGACGGAATTGCTGTTTGCGACATGGGCGCGTACGAATATGGATCGACTGGCCAGGGTCAATCACTCTTTTTACCGCTTATTCTAAGGTAGCTATTTCAACTTTCCACGATTTGAGGGCAGCAGCGCTGCCCTCATTCAGTAATGTCATATTTCTATTTACCGGTTGGGCACTACATGCAACGAAAAGCATTGGCGAAATCCACGAAAATCTAGGAAGTTTGTTATGAAGATAATGTGTTTGCTACCAAGTAACTAATTTTCTCTACCCCTTTTTGACCTTAAAACAAAGTAGCCTGCCACACCAACAATCCCAACAGGCAGCAGCCATAACCAGACATTATTACTCTCACCACTTACAGCGACCTCCGTAGTTA
>CAZDPK010000060.1:0-10649 GCA_964507335.1 uncultured Anaerolineaceae bacterium
GCCAGCAAGGGATGACGCGCTCTGATCAGGTGGATCAGGCTGCCGGGATGGTCTGAATCGGCTCGTTTCTCAAAAGCCACCAATTCGGGTTCTGAAGCATGCAGATCGTCTGCATAACGGGCTTTCATCACTATCAGATCCAAGTCTGCCATCACTTCACTGGTTTGCATGAGTTCCTCTGCGTAGCCGGCAATTTCACCACTCACGTTGTGCAATACACGCAAGACCTCATCACGCTCGTCCAATTCGAGCTGGCGATATTTATTGTTCCACTCCACCACCGCCAGCGGTTCCACAAACAGGGTGGCGCCCGAAGAGCTTTGGTCATGCACGATGGACTTGATCTGTCCTTTATGCTCTGCCTTCAATGGCAAGACGTAACGCCCGCCCCGTTGGGTGATAAGCGATTCCTGCAGCATTCGGGAGCTACCTGGGTCTGTCAGGTAGCGATTCATGCGATCCATCAGGCGCGAGTGCGTTATTTTCAGGTCAGAGCGAATTTGCTCAAGACGGGAGGAGGCACTGTCGAGGACCTCACCACGTTCGTTGATGGTTTTGTTAATCAAGTCAATCAAGCCATGTCCGTCAGATAAACTCACTGCCATTTCAGCAAGAAGAGGAGCTTCGGCTGACTTTTCAAGCAAAAAACGCCTGGTCTCCCGGGAGATTATCAGTGAATTGCGAATGGACAGCAGGTTAGACGCTTCAAGCGTCATTTGGCGGCGAGCCTGGTCCGCGAACGGACGCATATCGACCGCTCCCCGAAAATGAAGAGCGTCTGTCAGGCTCAAAAGGTAGCGTGCCTGACGGGTTTGTTCCTGGAGAACCAGTGCTTTTTCAAGGCTGCTGGTTGGACGCAACCCGGCTGCCAGCTTATCAGAAAGATCAAAACTGGCATAGGATTTCAAGCGCTCGAGCACTTTATGAAATTCAAGTAAGATCAGGCTTTTCGGATTCATCGAAGAAAGTGTATCACGAAGATGGCCGAATTCAATCCTTCTATACTCGGTGTAAACCAGATTCAGGTGAGATTGGCCAAAAATAATTTAGAAAAAGCTTCATGATAGCTAACGCTTAGGAGTGTGACTGGTTGACCAGAAAATTTTTATAAAGACACGGCCAGTTTTCACTGAAATAGCTTAACCCAATATATAATTTAGTCAACAACCGATGAGGTCTACTCAGTGACATTTATTCAAGACATTTTAGCAAATCCACCTTTATTAATTACAGTCATTCTGACCATTGGAGTAATCCTTGTCAATGGCTGGACTGATGCACCCAACGCAATTGCAACCTGCATCTCTACGCGGGCAATAAAACCAAGGCAAGCCATACTCATGGCCGCTTTCTTCAACTTTCTTGGCGTTTTTGTAATGACAATGATTAATAAAAGCGTCGCTATGACCATAAGTAACATGGTCGATTTTGGGACGGATATCAGAGCCAGTTCGATCGCGCTGAGCGGCGCGCTGGCATCGATCGTGATCTGGGCAACCGCAGCCTGGTATTTTGGTATTCCCACCTCTGAAAGCCATGCTCTTATTGCCGGTCTGACCGGTGCAGCAGTGGCATACTATAACAGCTTCCAGGGCGTCAATGGTGCGGAATGGATCAAGGTGATTTTCGGATTGCTCCTTTCAACCATTGGTGGTTTTGCCTTGGGGTGGGGCATTACCAAGCTGATTGAAACGATGTTTAGACACAAAGACCGTCGAAAGACCAATAAAGTCTTCAAGAATGCCCAAGTCGGTGCCGCCGCTGCCATGGCATTTATGCATGGCGCTCAGGACGGGCAAAAGTTCATTGGCGTTTTTCTGATTGGAATGGCGCTTGCCAAAGGTCAAAACGTTACCGGTGCAATGAACATACCGATCGGTTTGATGCTGTTTTGTTCAGCTGTCATGGCATTAGGAACTTCAATTGGCGGCTACAAGATCATTAAGGCTGTCGGCATGGATATGGTTAAGTTGGAGACCTACCAGGGTTTCAGTGCTGACCTGGCGGCATCGTTGGCATTATTGGTAGCATCTTTGTGGAATGGATTGCCTGTATCGACAACGCACACCAAAACAACAGCGATTATGGGTGTGGGGGCATCAAAACGGATAAGTGCAGTCAATTGGTCGGTAGTAAAAGAAATGGTGCTTGCCTGGGTTTTGACTTTCCCGGGCTGCGGTTTGTTAGGTTACTTGGTGACCAGAATACTCATACGGGTTTTCGCGTAGAGGAGAAAAATGGCTAAAAAACGCAATAATTACTACAACATGTTCAGCGATATCGCCAGCGACGCAATCAAGGCGGCTTACCTGCTGGAGAAAACAGTAAAAAATTACAATCCCGAAAAGATAGAAAAACAAAACAAAGCCATGCACGAGCTCGAGCACGCGGCTGACTTGAAGAAGCACGAGATGATGAAATGCTTGATTGCGGAATTCATCGCCCCGATTGAACGCGAAGACATTGCCACCTTGTCATATATGCTGGACGATGTTCTGGATAGCATTGAAGAGGTCTACCAAATGTTTTTTATGTACAACGTGAAGGAAATGCGACCAGACGCATTCGACTTTGTGGACCTGATTGTTCGCAGTACGGAGGCCATGAAAGCCTGTTTCGATGAGTTTGAAAACTTCAGAAAGTCGAACCTGATCGCGAACAAAATTGTTGAAGTGAATGTTATTGAAGAAATGGCTGACAGTCTTTATTTTAAGGTAATCAGAGAACTATATACCAAGGAAAAAGATTCATTAAAAATTATGGTTTGGGTCCAGATTTTTGATAAGTTTGAAAAAATCTGCGATTTGTGTGAGCATGTGGCAGACACAATCGGCTCAGTGATCATGAAGAATTCCTAAGAACACTGCGTTGTCATTTTGAGCTTGATTACAAAGGATGGTGTCTTAGTGCACCAAGATCCTTCACCTTGCTCAGAATAATAATCTGGCTTAAAGCGAAAGCTTCGTTCTCTCTTCAAGCAATATCTTTCGCATCTGGGGAAAAATGTGGGGATTAGCAGAGAGGATATCCACCTTCCCGCTAAGCAGTTCATTATCGCCGTATAAACCATCCACAACTCCACCTGCTTCCCGCACAATCAGGATGCCTGCAGCAACGTCCCAGGGGTTGAGTTCGATCTCCCAGAAAGATTCAGATCTACCACAAGCCACATAAGCCATGTCCAGCGCAGCAGAGCCCAGCCGGCGGATGGTTTGTACTTCGCGAGAGAGGCGAATAAAGTTGTTTATATTTGAACGGGGAGTGTCGATTAGAAATTGCCTGAAACCGGTAATGAGAAGGGAGTCCTGCATTGATTCTATGGACGAGACGTGGATTGGGGCTCCGTTCAGGTATGCTCCCTGTCCTTTGGCTGCCCAGTAGGTTTCATTAGCCGCGGGATTGCAGATCACGCCGATTTGCAGTTCCCCCTTGTAAGCATAAGCCACGGAGACAGCGTAAATCGGAAAACCATGAGCGTAGTTAAGTGTCCCATCGATGGGGTCGATGTACCATTTATGGTTGCTATCGCGCTCTTGCTCACCGCTTTCTTCAGCGTTGATCGAGTGATGAGGGTGTGCTGATTGAATCTGTTCCAGCAAATATTTCTCTACAGCAGCATCTGCCTCCGTCACTAATTCGAAGGCGGCTTTGTAGTGCATCTCAAGTTGTTCGGTCTGCATTTTGAGCGCGATTTCGCCCGCTTTGGTTGTCCAGGCTTTGACTTGTTCGAGGGTAGGTTGCATTTTTTCTCCAGTTTAGTTACTGCATTGATTCTAACCGACTCCGAGGGCTTTTCGTCTTTCAGCTAAATTCAATGCCTGTGGATAATCTGTGGTTAAAGGCAGGACTATCTGTGGAGATTTCCACTATAATTAGTGGATAAGTCCCATATTTCTGTGGAATGGAGCCCTATGGAATCCAAAAAAGAATTGCCAAAATTTGCTGTATTGCAGCTTTCCGGATGTTCTGGATGCGAAGTTTCCCTAATGAATTCGGATGAATGGATCAATGAATTCAACCTGGTTTACATGCCATTGGTTGTTTCCACTCACAAAATTCCTGATGATGTAGAGGTTCTGCTTGTGTCGGGTGGGGTACGCACAGATGAGGATATTCACAACCTGCGCAAAGGTGCTTCACGTTCGAAAAAAGTGATTGCTGTTGGCACTTGCGCTCTCTCGGGAGGGGTAGCCCAGATTCGTGACGAACACCAGGCGCGCGATACCTATTTACTCTCTGCTCACAGGTTGCGACTTCCAGACATGCTACCGCGAGCCTTTCCGATCGATCGGTTTGTGCCGGTTGACATATACCTGCCGGGTTGCCCGCCTACACCGCAATTGTTTATGACCGCTTTGACCGAGGGTGAAAACGCGAAAATTGCCTCCATCGTTTGCCAGGAATGCGGTCGTCAGAAACTCCCGGATATGCGACCAACATCGATAACAGGAATGCGCAGTGGGGTGGTCTTGCCTGATATCTGCCTGATCAACCAGGGCTATGTTTGTGTTGGCACCTCCACCCGCGGTGGCTGCGGTGCTCTTTGCACCCGACCGGGACATGCCTGTGTGGGCTGCCGCGGACCAGCCAACCCGTATCTGAACAAGGAACCCAAATTTGTGCTGGATAATCTGCGGCGTGTTTTTACACGTATGACCGATATCCCCGAAGAAGAGATCAATGAAGCCCTGGAATCGCCATGGTTATCGCTTTTCCTTGACCAATTTACTGACTATACTCAGGACGAGTCCCTGCCGCTGCGGACGAAAGAAAAGATGATCTGATGACTACTCTAACCTATCCTCTAAGCCGTATTGAAGGGCATGCCCGCGTCGTGATCGATATCCACGATGATGAAGTTTTTCGCGCTGATTTTCAGGCAATGGAAATGCGCGGTTTCAGCTATTATGTGCAGGGAGTGCCTGCCGAACAAATCACGGTGATCGTACCGCGCATCTGTGGGGTATGTTCAACTGCCCACCAGGTGGCATCGGTCAAAGCCTTGGAAGATGTGTTTGGCGTCACGCCACCACCTTTGGCGGAAGAGGTTCGGGAGGTCCTTTTGCTCGGTCAATTGATCCAGAACCAGGCCACTTCACTGTTTATCTTTACGATGCCCGATCGATTAAATGCCAGCTCACTCTTTGAAGTCTCTGAAACCCAAGAGAACAAAGAGCGTCAGTTTTCGCTGGCACAAATGGCACTGCGAGTTCGCAAGATCGGCACCGATCTCATCAGTCTGGCTGGCGGTCAGTTTATACACCCAATCAAAACCACGATTGGCGGCGTTACCAGCGGAATACCCAGACAAAAAGCTGATGAAATGATCAGGACAATCGATGAACTTCTGCCGGTAGCAGAGGACCTGGTTGACACTTACTGGCAAATGTCCATGGAAATGGGAGACCGGATCGGTTCATGGGGGGATGACGAGCCAACCTATTACCTGGCATCCACCGAAGCCAATAATTTCCGCCTGAACAGCAAGCGCCTGCGCTTGATGTGCCCTGAAGGGCGAGAGTGTCAAAATTTCGATGCACACGAATTTGAATCTTACCTGCAGGTTGAAGACAGCGATTATTCCTACGCTGGCATCAGCAGCTTCCAGGGAAACATCATGCGCGCCAACAGCCTGGCACGCATCAATCTCACCAACTCTTTTGGCACCCCTAAAGCGGATGCTTTTCTGAAGCGGTTTGTTGCAACCTTTGGGCGTCCAGCGCATGCCATCATGTTCTTCGACCTCTGCCGCGGCATCGAACTGGTCTATGCGATGGAAAAAGCACGCTTGATGTTGGAAGCCGATTTGGAGCACGGTGAAACCGAAGTGGGATACACTCCAAGGGATGGAGTGGGTTACGGATTGGTGGAAGCGCCACGAGGACCGCTGATCCATCATTATGAAGTAGAAAACGGCCTGATTAAAAATGCTGACTTCATTATTCCCACAGTACACAACATGCTGGCAATTCGGAGGGCTCTGATGGTGGTTGCCAAACGCTACGTCAGTGCCGATGGTATAAGCAGCGAATTAGAAAGAGCGGTTGGCCGCGTGGTGCGTGCCTTCGACCCCTGCATCGCATGTGCAACGAAGTAGGATGGAGTAGCGATTGTCTGCTGACCTAACCCTTGCCCGAAACCACAAACTTAAGATTCGTTTCTTTTTTGTCTTAGCATTGGTTTTGATTGCTATCGCATTTATCACAACCAGCCCTGCTCAACTGTTTGAGGGTCTGGTGAGGATTAATACAGATCCAAGCCATCTTGTGTCTGATTCTGTTGCTATAGGTGGCGTGGGAGCAACTTTATTGAATGTTGCCATGATATTGCTTTTCGAAATAGGCATCATCCATTTTTCAAAGGCTACGATCACTGGCCCTTCACTTGCTGCTATTTTGACCATCTGTGGGTTTGCATTTTTTGGTACAAGCCTTTTTAACATGCTTCCGATTGTCGCGGGAGTGATCGTTTATTCCCGTATAGAGAAAATTCCTCTGCGAATGCTTTTGCTGCAAGCCTTTTTGGGCACAGCCATTGGACCCTTGATCAATTACCTTGCCTACGAAATCGGACTTGATCTCATTATAAGCTTGCCATTAGCTATTATGGTTGGCTTCCTGATTGGTATGGTAATTTCCCCGCTTTCGAGCTCTTTTCTGCGCTTTCATCATGGATATAACCTGTATAACATCGGCTTTACAGCCGGGATCATTGGGCTGGTTGTTGCGGCAGTCTTGCGCATGAATGGAATTGAGATTGAGCCTGTCAGCATCTTGGACACTGAGCACCGTACGCAACTAATCGTGCTGGTCTCAGTCATTTTCCTCAGCTTGCTGGTGTTTGGATTGATTCTTAATCGATGGAACTTGCGCGATTATCCAAAATTGTTGGATGATAGTGGACAGTTACTTTCAGATTTCGTGATTACGCACGGTAGTGGACTGACCTTGTTCAATATGGGGTTGATGGGCTTACTGGCCTTGGCTTATGTTCTGATTCTAAAAGGACCTGTAAATGGACCTATTGTTGGCGCGATGATGACCATCGCTGGGTTTGGCGCTCTGGGTAAACACCCCCGCAATTGCCTACCTGTAATGCTGGGCTCATCAATAGCCTGTTACTTTCATAAAGATCTGCACACCACCGCAGGTATTGTGCCCATACTTTTCAGCACAACGTTAGCTCCGCTTGCTGGAAAGTACGGTCCAGTTGTGGGACTCATCGCAGGTTACCTGCATATTGCAGTCGTTGGCAATGTGTTGCCCCTCCACGGCGGGCTCAATTTATACAATAACGGTTTTTCAGGCGGTTTTGTGGCTGCGGTGATGGTGCCGGTGATTGAGGCCGGTAAAGATGCTCTTGAGAGGAGAAAAGCACATGTACAGACGCGAATTTCAAAAGACAAGTAACATCGTGCGGGCTCTGTGCCAGTTCTATTTATTGAACGGCTGCCCCGAAACCAACATTACGGTCTTGCCTTTTGAGGCGTATAGCAAAATCAAAATATCGGGCAAGGTAGAGATCAGTGAGAGCAAATTAGAAGAAGTAATCGGTTGGCTGAACCAACCCAAAACCTCTGAGGTGGAGTATTACTACGACGATTTGCTGGCTTCGGCGCTGGAAGATAATGAATTGAGCTTATTAGGCCTCATGATCGATTACGCTGACATCAGTTACCAGGAGGGCGTTCTGGAGATCAGCATTTCGCGAACTTTCGAATCTACAGATTAGTTTGTCTTAGCGTTCGCCTTTGTATTCTGCAAGCAGGCGATCGTAAAATTCGGTCAGAAAGGCATTTCGTTCTTCGGCGATGGCTCTACCAGTTCTGGTAAAGAGCTGGTTCTTAACCTTCCTGAGTTTGAAAAGGTACTCGTGATAAGAACTGTGGGGTTCTCCCGTCTCCTTAATGCCTGTTTCCAGAAATTGTTGCGAGGGTTCGCTCAAAACGGGTTGCCCAGCCAAAACCGCGTAGGCAATTGTGCGGGCTGCGCCAACCGCACCAAGTACATCCAATTTGTCAGCATCGAACAAACACTGCGCTTCCAAGGTTTCGGGGCGTTCGCCGTTGTGGCGGTAGCGGTGAGCGCGAATGCAGTGTTGTACTGCCTCAATACGCTCCTGAGACCAGCCTTTGCTGGAAAGCACTTCACCCGCAAATTCCGCCGAGGCGATGTGGTGTTCTTTTCGCTCTTTTCCGCCCTCAGCCGGGCTGGCACCACGCGAGTCGTGCAGATAGGCGGCTGCTTCGATGATCTCAAGGTCTGCCCCTTCTGCTTTACCGATGCGTTCTGCCATCACTTTGACGCGCAAAACATGCTCAAAACTATGGACTTCGTCTGCTTCTTCGTACCAGGATTGTGCTTCTTCTACGGTGATAGTCATTTACTCTCGGATCTATACATCTTCGCCGCTCATAACCTGATTGATCAGGTCCTGGGCAAGATCTTGGAGGCGTTCACGCTCGCCTTCCTCCTCGTGTTTTTCTTTCCAGAACAAATCCAACAGCTCACGTGGGCTCAGGGAGCTGGTCTCTTGTCCATCAGGTAGACGGCTGCGGGCTTCTGAGACGGAATTCTTGTGTAGTTTGAATTCAAAGGCATCCTTGGCATAGGTATGCAAGCGCGTTTCATCAATCAAGACCTCATAACCCTGGGGATAGGTGATTTTAAGCCGGACAATAGCGTCTTTAAGCTCATCCTGGGAAGGCAAGGCGGCGATCAATTTGTCGTTGACATTCAACTCGTCAACCAGGGTAACACTGCGGTCGATAAACTTTCTGATGGGCAGTTTACGCCATTCAAAGGTGGTGTGCCCCTTTTCAATTTTGGCGATAACAAAGCCTTTTTCTTCGTTCACTTCGCCAAAATCGACCCGCTCGATTGAACCCGGGTAAACTACCGGCGGGTGGGAGCCCTGGTTGAGGTCCTGGTGGCGGTGGATATGACCGAGAGCGACGTAATCGAAGCGCGAATTGCAAACCAAACCCAAAGGCAAGATGACATCCCGACCAATTTTTATTTCCTGCTCATTGCCAAGTTTTGCTCCGGCAACCGAAGCGTGCGCAGTCAGGATGATTGGAAGATCAGGGTCAGTTTCACTGAGAGCCAGATTGATCCATTCTGAAACGTTGTTTTCGATGACACGCAGAGGATCTTCTTCTTCAGATTCACCCGAGGTAATGGACTGCATGACACCGGCACGTGTGATCCAGGGAATTGCCAGCACCTGGATGGGCAGCCCCTCAAGATCGTCAGGGGTGAGCAAGCGCAGGGTGCTAACCACGCGGATATGATCCGGGGCAAGAGTGTCGAACTCCTGCAAGGCATGGGCTTTGCGTTGCGAAGGCGAAATATCGTGATTGCCAGTCAGCAATATCGTTGGTATTCCGGCTTTGGACAGTCGCATAAGTCGGCGACCCCATTCACGTTGAAATGTAGGCGCTGGCGAACGGTCTTTGTAGGCATCGCCCGCAAAAATCACCAGGTCAACTTTTTCGTCAATGGCAGCCTGGACGATGGTGTCAAGGCTGCGCAAAAAGTCCATCACCCGTTCCGGCAGACCGGTTTCAGGGTCATGAGAACCAAAATTGGTCATATCGATGTGAGCGTCAGCAAAGTGTAGAAGTTTTATCATGGCGTAATTATACCGAAGTCACCAATCGAGAAGCTAAATGACATTCTATTATTCATTTTAGTTCACAAGAGGCCTCAGATTCCTTTTCCTCGAGTAAAATCGGATTATGACAAAAAATAAACGCCCTCAAATCTTATTAACGAATGATGACAGTATCAACTCGCCCGGCTTGTGGGCTGCGGCGGAAGCACTTTCAGCGCTTGGCTATGTGCACGTGGTCGCTCCAAGAGTACAACAAACTTCCATGGGACGAGCGTTGCCGCGCGAATCTGACGGAGTCAGAGAAACCCAGGAATTGCTAATCAACGGACAAACCTGGCAAGTTCATGGCATCGGTGGTTCGCCCGCGCAGGCGGTTTTGCACGGCTTGCTCAGTGTTATGGCTGACGTGAAACCCGATTTGGTTGTTTCTGGCATCAATTATGGGGAAAACGTCGCTTCCGGAGTCACGGTCAGCGGTACGATTGGGGCGGCACTTGAAGCTGCTTCGTTTGGATATCCTGCTTTAGCGGTTTCTTTACAGACTGCTGTCAGTGAGCATTTTAACCTTTCGGATAAGGTCGACTTCAGTACTGCGGCTTGGTTTACGGGTTACTTTGCGGAAAAGCTTCTGCGTCTTGAGATGCCATTTGATGTAGATGTGCTGAAGGTAGATGTCCCAGCCAACGCCAATCCGGAAACTCCCTGGGTGGTAACGCGCCAATCGCGCCAACGCTATTTTGAAGTAAATTCACAGTTCGATCCGGAGACAGGTATAGAGAAAGTCGGTTACTATACTCGGGTGAACGAGGCAACGGTTGAAGACGATAGTGACCTAAAAGCGGTGTTACTGGACAACCTGGTCTCTGTAACGCCAATCAGCCTGGATTTGACCTCGAGGGTGGATTTTAAGGATTTGCGCGGCTTATTGGAAGAATAGGGAACGAGAGTCATTCACCGTACGAAGGGGCTTGCTCCCTCCGGTGACTAGATTCGCTTGGAATCTGGGGGAGGAGCAAGCCCCTCCCGTACAATTT
>CAZDPK010000061.1:0-10500 GCA_964507335.1 uncultured Anaerolineaceae bacterium
AAAGTCATGGCTGCCGATGTGGTCACCCTGGAAAGTGCAGATACGGTCTTAGGACAAGCAATTACTATCAAAGTGGAAGATGGCAAAGTCTATCTGAACGATACGATCGAAGTTATCATCACCGATGTTGAAGCTTCCAACGGCATCATCCATGTAATTGATGCGGTGCTTCTGCCTCCACAGTAAACATAGCAATATCTCGACAAATAGAGTTGGCTATCAGCCAACTCTATTCATTTAAACCACTACGTGTCTATGGCAAAATTAACTACGACAAAAAAGCCATCCAGGAAATGGATGGCTTTTTTGATTCTCTATCAGAAATTGATCACGATTGTTCACGCAATAGCTGTTTAATATGATCCAGTGCTTCGACCATCGAATTTCCAAGATAATTGCCTGGAATTTTTTGAACCAAAGCAGGATCAAAATCAAAAGCGAAACCAGCGTAGCAGAATTTTGGAGCAGATGAAATGGTGTCGAGTTTTGCCTGCGCCCTCAACAATTCCATTGCAACACTGTTTGTGCTGGCCGTGAGAATCACCAGAGCAGGCAGTATCTCGCGTGCATAATCAACCAGGTCATCCAAGTGCAGATTAGCCCCTAAAAATTCCACATTGTGACCTCGGTTTCTTAGAAGCAAAGCCATCATCAACGCGCCCATCTCATGTTCTTCAGTCGGCGCTCCGCCTATCAGAATATTGGGTCCTTTATCAATGATTGGCAGTGAAATGTAGAGATTGTTCAATCTGCTCAATACGAATGCTGTGGCGAAGTGTTCTGTACTGATCATCAAATCGCCTCGAAACCAAGCCTCGCCAACTGCTTTTAGTGTGGGTGTGATGATCTTCTCTACCAACGTTTCAAGATCGAATTTGGAAATTATTTCCTCAAAGAGTTTTGCCGCGTCAACCTCATTATGCTTTTTTAATAATTCAAAAAGCTCATCCGCGTAACGTTGTGGCGGTACTTTGCTGCTCGTTTTGGTCTGCGCGATCCCGAACGGGATCACTTCGGGCCAGTAATTCTGTGCAATCATTTCTTGCAAGTTCGCGGCGGCTGTACTGATGGATACACCACTGCTCTTCTTGTTGATCAGCCATCTCAAAATAGCCAGATCTCTTTCTGAATAAAGTCGATATCGGTTCTGATCCCGGTCTGGGTTCAGGATTCCATAGCGTCTTTCCCAGGCTCTTAAGGTCACAGGAAGAATGCCTGTCAGATCGCTGACTCTTTTTACAGGATATTTGGGTTCATCAGAAAGGTCGTTTATTGCAGTCATGTCTCTCCAGTTTGTATAAGGTAGATTATACAATATTCATTAAGATTTAAAATGAATCGTAAAAGGATTTTTTGTTGCCCTATAGTATATAATCTATAAAAGATTCGCCCTGCATCAGATCACATGGCCAGGAGGAAGTGTCATGAAAATTTCCTTTAAAGTTCTTCTTATGGTTTTTCTTGCTTTTACACTCGCTCTTTCAGCCTGCAGCGGGTCTCCCACAATCGATATAGAACCGGAGGACCAAGTGATTAATACTGCTACTCCAGAGCCAAAACCGTCCATTCCCGCTGAGATCAGTGGAGAAGTAGTTTACGTCCCATTCCCAGTAAGAATTTCTGTGGATGGCGACCTCTCAGACTGGGCGGACATGCCCACAATTTTGGTCGATCGAGGTCCAACACCCTCAGCAGATCCGGCAGAAAACGGGTCTTTCACGTTTTCACTTGCAGCGGATCTGGAAAATCTCTACATCAGGATGCAAATGCCGGATAAAACCCTCATCACAGGCAAGCACGGCACAGAGTTCTGGAATGAGGACTCGATGGAGTTTTATGTAAACGCTTCCGATGACCTTGGAGCAAAATCTTATGGTCTCAAAATGATGCAGGTTAACATTAATGCCTCTGACATCGGCAATACCGATCCGGATGCGCTGACCATTACAGGAGTCTTCAGCTCTGACGCAAAAGTGAAGGGGTTTGTCTTCAAAACTGACGATGGCTGGGGCTTTGAAGCAGCACTGGCGCTGAAAGACCTGCTCGAGGTGACGCACGGTAGAGAGTTTGGTTTCCAGGCGCAAATCAACGGCGCATCTGTACAAGACCGGGACATTAAGTTGATCTGGTCAAACGCCGACACCTCTGATCTCTCGTGGGAAAACCCCAGTCTGTTTGGGCGTGCGCTCTTCTTCGAACTCGGCAGATCAGACATCCCTCAGCCAAGCGTCATTGCTGCAGCGGCTGAGCCAACACCTGCCCCGGGTCCGGAAGTCATTCCAGCGCTGGTGAGCGTCAACCAGGTGGGGTATTTCGTGAACGCCACAAAAATCGCCCTGGTCGCCTCCGACGCCACCGAACCTCTACCCTGGACGCTCAAAAACGCCGCTGGTGTAGAAGTGCTGAGTGGTCTGACGACGTTTAAAGGAGAGGACGCAAATTCTGGCGACAATCTCCACGAAATCAACTTCACAGTCTTTAGGGAGCCTGGTGAAGGTTACACACTTGAAGCCGCAGGATTGAATAGTGTGCCCTTCAGGATTGCTGACGACATTTACAGCAGCCTCAAGCACGACGCCCTCGCCTATTTCTATCTGAACCGCAGCGGGATTGCCATCGAAGAAAAATATGCCGGCAAGGATTGGGCGCGTCCAGCTGGGCATGTGACGGACGCCAATGTTACTTGTTACAAGGGCACCGATGCGGATGGCATTGAATGGCCCGGTTGCGATTACACCCTCAACGCGCTTGGCGGCTGGTACGACGCTGGTGACTTTGGTAAATATGTGGTCAACGGCGGTATCACTGTCTGGACCTTGCTGAATCTTTACGAGCAAGGCTGGCGAGGATTCGATGACGGCTCACAAATGATCCCTGAGCAGGAAAACGGCATTTCCGATTTGCTGGATGAAGCCCGCTGGGAAATGGAATTTCTGTTGGCGATGCAGGTACCGGAGGGGCAGCCAAAAGCTGGCATGGCGCATCACAAACTGCATGATGAGTCATGGGCAGGGATGCCCGTGGTGCCGCCAACTGAAGTGAATAACGATAACGAACACGCGCTACCTGGGCAGGGTCGCTACCTGTTCCCACCCAGCACAGCTGCCACCCTCAACCTTGCCGCCACCGCGGCGCAGTGCGCGCGCATCTGGAAAGATCTCGATCAGTCCTTCTCCGACCGATGCCTGGCCGCAGCTGAAACCGCCTGGAAAGCCGCTCTGGAGAACCCTGGAATCTTCGCAGGGAACACCCCTGGCGTGGGAGGTGGTAATTATCCGGATGAAAACCTTAGTGATGAATTCTATTGGGCGTCAGTTGAGCTTTTTATCACCACCAGCAAAGAAGAATATAAGGAATATTTGCTCAATTCAACTGACTTTGCAGCTGCAGATGCTTTTGATTGGGGGCATGTTGGACCCTTGGGCACCATTTCCCTGCTGACCCACGAAACCTCCCTCTCGGAGGAACACAAAGCCGCCTTGCGGCAAGCGGTCATTGCCTACGCTGATGAACTGGTCAAGGTACAGGCGCAGGATGGCTACCTGGTGCTGATTGATGAGGATTACCCCTGGGGTTCGAACGGTCTCATCCTGAACAACATGCTTCTGGTAACCATGGCTTTCAACATCAGCAATGATCTGCGCTATATTGACAGTGTGCTTATGAGCATAGATTACATTTTGGGGCGAAACGCGCTGAACAAGAGCTTTGTCGCTGGATACGGAACTTATCCGATGCAGCATCCGCACCACCGCTTCTGGGCTAATGACCCTTCACGCGGCTTCCCAGCCCCGCCTCCTGGAGCGCTTTCTGGCGGGCCTAATTTCAACCCAGCCGATCCGCCCTCGGATGCGGCTGACCTGATGAACCAACCGCCTTCAAAGCGCTATTTGGATGACCTGCAATCGTATACGACCAACGAAGTCGCCATCAACTGGAACGCACCGCTCGTATGGATCTCCGCCTTTTTGGATCGTATCGGCAAGTAATATACCAGAATTAACAGCTCACGCCCTGATCATGTTAGAGCATGATTAGGGCGTTGCAATAATGCTAACTTAAGTAATTTGGAAGTCTGATTAGCTCATCCTGCTCCTAAATCCGTCGCATTGTGCCCGTAGGGTATCGCGAGCGAAGCATGGCAATCTGCGTTTCATTCTTAACGCACTTCAAAAACCTGTGTCAGTTTACTAAGCGCCATAAACCTTAATTCAAAACCGTTTCAGTCAACATAGTCCATCAGGTAGCCGTATCCTTCGGCCTCCATCTCCTCGTAAGGCACGAATCGCAGAGAAGCACTATTCATACAAAATCGTGCACCGGTTGGGGACAAGCCTTCGTTATAGAAAATGTGTCCCAAATGCGTGTTACCGGTCCGGCTGAGAACTTCAGTCCTCATCACGCCTAATGAGTCGTCATCCAGGAAAACAAAGGAGTTCTCGTCAATGCCCTCGGAAAAACTGGGCCAACCGGTTCCGCTGTCAAATTTATCGCTGGATGAAAACAAAGGCTCACCGGTCACGATATCGACATAAATTCCGCGTTCATGGTTATCCCAATACTCGTTGCGAAACGCTGGTTCCGTTCCCGCAAGTTGGCTCACGTTGAATTGCTCCGAAGTGAGCATAGACTTTATGGTCTCATCCGTCGGGCGTTGATAATCGCCAGGATCGACAATAACGTCTGTGATGGCATCTATTTCATCCCTGGAAATATGACAATAGCCCATCGGGTTTTTCACCAGGTAGTCCTGGTGATATTCTTCTGCCTCATAGAAACGCTCAAGCGCTTTGATTTCGACCACAAATTTGTCAGATCGTTCCCTGACAAGATCAGTTATTCGCTGCACTGTACTTTTGGCATCATCACTTGTGTAATAGATGCCTGTTTGGTATTGAGTACCAATGTCATTACCCTGACGGTTTTCCACACTCGGGTCGATCACCTGGTAATAAGCGAAAACAAGCGCATCCAGGCTGACTTGATCCGGTTTGTATTCTACGCGTACAGATTCGCGATAGCCAGTCTCGCCGGTAACAACCTGTTCATAGGTTGGTACGATGTCAACTTGCCCGTTGGCATAACCGCTGGTTGCCGCAACCACACCAGGGATCGATTGCATCAGCTTTTCAATGCCCCAAAAACAACCGCCGGCAAAGTAAATAACTTCCACGCCTTCCCTTTTAATATAGGTGTTATCTATTGAATTTTCTCCCATAGGTATTGTTTCCTCCATTTGTGGTTCCTTTTGTTGAGTTGGTGCAGGTGAGGCAGTATATACTACTGATTCGCAGGCCGTTGCCATTAAGGCAATAAGCAATACAATTACGAAAATTTTCTTCATCATAAACTCTAAAAAACAACCTCTTTGTTGTCATAATTTCCGGTAATTCTATAACGAAAACACCTTTCATACAATCTTTGTACAAGGTTAAGCGCAAAACCTACTGTTCTTAAGCAGCTTGAAAAACGCAACGCTTGTACATTTTTTTGTTTGTTAGTTTGTAATTGAAATTTGTAAGACCCAATGTTCAATTTTGCAACCGTTCTCATAATTCTTATTGACCCACCCAAGAAAACTCATAACAACAAGCGCCAGGTAAGACAACTCATAAAAATTCGGCATTTGTGTCCACACCAATCATTTCATTATGAGGGGTAAGTAGATTTTTTCTAAAAGTTGATCAAACGAGAGATCTCGTACCTGGTTGGTACCGTTACACCCGGAATCACTACCGACAGTGTTTTCAAACAGTCCCTTGACACGGGGGCTTAGCTCAACGGCAGAGCAGTGGCTTTCTAAGCCATTAGTTGGGAGTTCGATCCTCCCCGCGCTCCTTTTCGATATAAATCTCACCTATTTTTTTGCAACTATAGCGATTTCAAACAAATCTCGGTAATACAAGTAGCTGGTTTCAATTTGTTCAATGGACATTTTTATCAAATTTTTTTATAAAATTAATCCTGAACAAATATCTTTTTGTGTTAAAATTTATTACAATACACTTCCCCCTGCAATTAGAGCTCACTTGCTTTATAAGCTCCATCCATATTCGAATAGTGTTCCACAAGAAAGAGGATCATTATGAAAAACTCGCTGAAGAGAATTCTGTTGTCAATCCCCAATGTCGATGTAGCCAGGTCATGCAAAATGCTGGTCACTGCTATCATACTGATGACTATCTGTTTTTCAGCCGTCTCTCCCATCACACCAGTTGCCTCGAGCAATCAAGAGCGCATATCCAGCATGCAACTGCAGGTTGATGTGGACGTGTGCATGACTCCTGTAATTTCCACAGACACAACCTGGACGGCGGGCAATGTTTACCTGGCTGACTGCATTGTGACCGTCAACGCAGGAGTGACGCTCACCGTGGAAGCCGGGGCGGTCGTGCGGTTTGGCGGCTCAGGTAGGGGGCTAAAGGTGTTCGGAACGCTCAATGTCACTGGCGCTGCAGGAAATCCGGCTGTTTTCACCAGCCTGAATGATGACCCTGCCAATAGCTGGTATGGCATTGTGTTGTATCAAAACAGCTCAGCCAACTTGGATTACGCGCATATCCGTCATGCCGGCTCAGGCGTTTGCATTGGTGAGTTTGCGGATAGCTTCTATAACAATTGCTATAACCGCTCCCAACTGGATGTCCGCATGGGCAGCCTTGTAATGAATAACTCGGAAATTCGCGATGGGGATACCGATGGCCTGGTTCTCCAAACACCAGGGCTTGCCCCTTCCATCCAAAATACCACCATCTCCAATAACACAAATGGCAACCCGGGCGACAGAGTTGGGTTTGCGGTCTACCAAACCACCATAAATATGCAGCCAACCTTTGCCAACCTCTCTTTCAGTGGTAACGACATCAACCAGGTAGGTGTGTGGACGGCTGACCTGAACCAGGACGTCTCACTTGGAGGAGCGCCATTGAGGTTTGATTGTGGGTTCTCTGACTGTCCCATCCAGATACCTTCACCCTTCACTCTGACAATCCAACCTGGCGCGGTTCTGGACATGACTGCAATAAACACAGAGCTTAGAGTTCTTTCTGGGGGAACTCTTTTGGTCGAAGGCACGGAAGCTGCTCCGGTCTCCATCATCAGGGGGGGTATTGAGGTTCGGTTCGGAGGGATGGCTGACCTGGCTTACTGTGATTTAGGTGGAGCTGGGACCACCTATTATGGACTGGAAGTCAGGTCGAATGATGTCACGGTCAGTAACTGCACATTTCACGATTTTTATATTCACGGGATCTACGCTTATGCTGAGACAAGCAATGCTCTGCAGCTGAAAATGACCAATGTGGACGTAGTAGATAATCTTGATGATGGCATCCACATTGGCACGAGCAGTGGCGCAAGTTTTGATGTCAGCCTAGAGGGTGGAACCATTTCTGGCAGTGGGGATAATGGTGTCACCGTGGGAGGGGGGCCAGTCAGCCTGGCGCTAAAGGATGTGGTAATAAGCGGCAATGGGATTACCGGATTTGATGGAAGTGAACGAAACGGTGTTTATGCAACCCCAAATAATGTCAGTTTAACACTTGAGAACGTGCAGTTCACCAATAATGTCAATGAAAGTATCTACTGGAATTGCAATGGCTCCATTACTGCCAGAAACTTGAGTGCGAGTGGCAACGCACGGAATGCTTTGGTTCTGGCTGGTTGCGGCATTAGCACTGGTAGGGAATGGGATCTGGCGGATGTTGGTATTCCGGCGATTGTTTCCAACTGGGTTGATGTCAACGCTGGTGGTGTGCTGTCCATCGCACCGGGTTCAAGTCTTGGTTTTGAATCGGGCATGAACTTGCAGGTTCAACCTAACGGTGCTCTATACGCTCTGGGGACAGCTGATAAACCGATCGTTTTTACTCGTGCCTATGAGACACAGGTTGCAGATTCAGCCTGGCGAGGGCTGGAGAATTACAAGGGCACTATGATCCTGCGCCACTGTGAAGTATCTTACTCAAATTATTGGTCATCGTATGGTGGACGCGGAATTGGAATTCGGCTGGATGGTTCCACCGATATCCCCACGAATACGATCATTCAAAATTGCAAGATTCACGATAACGAGATCGGCATCTGGAAAACCGCAAACATACAAGCTACCACGACCATTCTCTATAATGAGATCCAAAACAATCCCACTTTTGGGATCGATTGGGGCGGTTATGATGCTGTCAATGCTTTTTACAATTACTGGGGATCAGCAACTGGACCAACTCACCCTAGCAATCCAGATGGAACTGGCGATAAAGTCGATGACAATGTCAACTTCAACCCCTTCCTGACTGCTCCACCGGAAGATGAAACCTTGATCGGCGAGATGTGGGTTAGCAGCGCGGGACCCAGCTGGATCAGCCCTGGAGAGGTGAATGATTACGCCATCCAATACCTCAACCTAACAGCCGATCCCATAATGGACGCTGTCGCAGTGATTCAACTTCCGCTAGCTGGCAACTACGTCAGCAGCACAGAGGGCGGCACCTATTGGCCAGGACGCCACCAAGTGTTCTGGGTGCTTGGCGATATCGCCCCTGGGACGCAGGGCATGCTGACTGCTAGAGTGCGCTACGATTGGGGTCTGGCTCCCAGTTACACGGACGGTTCTTTCACTATGCTTTCCGGCGAAAACTACCAGCCCGACGAATTCAACCGGAGTGAATATCAGAGTTACTTATCTGATGGCATCACCGACTTTGAGTTCAAAAACCAATCCGATTTTGACACCTGGCGGGTGTCCAACCCTGATCTGGATGCCTTATATACCGCGGCTCTTGCTGAGGGGTTTGCGTTCATCGAAGCCTCTGAGACAAGTTTTGAGGAGGGTCAGGTTATTAGAACGGCTCTGCTCCGTACGCCCGATAAAAGCCTCGCCCGCATGCTCAGCCTTTCCGGAACTGACGCGCTGGCGATCACCACCAACGGTAGCACATTCTTCAAAATGGAAGATCTTGAGGGCGGGCAACTCACCAATCTGCTCACGTTCGAACGGTCCACCTGGGGTGCATGGGCGGATGCGGAAACACCCGGGTCGATCCAGGCAGACTGTAACTATGCCCGTTGTATGCGCAACTGCAGCCTTCAGACGATCTCCATCGAGATGATGAAGAGCGCAGCTGAAGGGGCAGCTGTTTGGATGCTCGGCCTGCCTTCGCTTGTTCCCGTTATCGGATGGGGTATCTTTGGATACGAACTGATCACCCTGACGCACGATATCTATGTCTGCCACATAGGCTGCTCCTCCAATCCACTGACCGGCTGCTGCAATCCTGGCGATGTATTGTGGTCTCCTTCGGCCATAGGTGGGAATAAAATGTGCTCACGCTACGATTGCTCCTCATCAAATTCGTTCCCTCCCATCCCCAATCGTACGGAAGGCTGCGGCACAGGATTTCGCTGCGTGGCAGGAACTGGCAGCACTGGCGGATGCAAGCCCTGTACTGAAGATAAAGATATGATAAACCAGGTGTTTGGGCCGCAAATGATAACTGCCCCCGGATGTTCGGACGATGGCATCAATGCGAGCACACCCAAATGCAGCGACCTGGCAATCCGGGTAGCCAAAGACCCCAATGCGATTTACGGTCCGCTTGGCGACGTGTTGCCGGAACAGGTGATGGATTACCGCATTACTTGCGAAAATGAAGGCGAGGGGGATGCTTTTGGGGTTTACATCCTAAACGAATTGCCTGAACAATTAGATGAAACCACGCTGGTGATCAATGACAGCGGCGTTTACATGCCCGCCGAGCGGCAGATATTCTGGTACATCGGAGAACTTGGGCCAAAGGGAGAGGATGGTTCAGAGGCAGAAGTAACATATTCAGCCCAACTGAAACCAGGTCTGGAGACTGGCACTGCGGTGGTGAACCAGGCGACAGTGTACTTCCCAAGCGTGCCCGAAGAAACTCCCACCAACACCTGGGTGAACCTTATCTACCCCTTGGCGGCAACCCCAATGCCAGAACTTGAAACGGATTACATGACCCCGCTGGACATCATCCTCGAAGGTCGACCCGCTGGCAGCCTGACTTTCAACCTTGAAAGCTTGCCAATTGGCGGCATATTGGAAGGAGAACTGCCCAACCTCACGTATACGCCCATGGAGAACTTCACTGGCACAGATTTCTTCACCTTCAGAGTCAGTTTGGATGCCGAAACCAGCCAGCTGGCACAGGTGACGATCAACGTATTGCCAACTGGGGATGAAACCGGTCCGAGCGTGTTGTGGGTCAACCCAGAGGATCAGGAAACAGATGTTGAATTTTCCGAAACACCGATCTTCACAATCCCCGAAGGTGATGTTTACGCGCCAATTGTAATTGCTAAGTTGAGCGAAAAAGTTCAGGAAGAATCCATCACCACATCCAGCGTCTATGTCACGGAAGACGGCGGAGCTGTAATCCCTAGTAAGGCGAGTTTTGATCCGATAACAAACCAGTTGGCGATTCATCTACTTGCTCCATTAGCAGGAATGAAGACCTATACCGTAACCCT
>CAZDPK010000062.1:0-10283 GCA_964507335.1 uncultured Anaerolineaceae bacterium
TATTTTCCGTCTAGTGAAAGGTGTAATGATGGACATAAAAAAGATAAAAGTAGTCCTCCTGATAGGACTTGTATTGATGGTTGCGATCTCAGGATGCCGACCGAAAGAAGATCCGGCCGCTGAAGAAGCCCGCCAAACCAACGTAGCCCAAACCGTCGCGATCCAGTTTACCAAGACTGCCATTGCGCGCCCCACTGATACGCCTGTCCCGACAGCTACGACTGCGCCTACAGCCACCGCAACCGAAGCGATAACAACAGTCGTGCCAACCGCTGCACTGGGCAACACACCTTTTCCCCAGGTGACCACCACCATGGCAGCTCCAACCCCTTCAGGGGGCATTGATGCCGGGGTCTGGACGCGCAGCGCTCCTGCGGACGATTCCATTGTAGATTCCGGGCAAAAATTCCAGGTTGTCGTTACCCTGATGAACACTGGCACAACCACCTGGACCACGGACTATTACATCCAGTTTGTTGATGGTAATAATTTTGGCATTACACAAAACACATTCAAGATGCCGACTGAAGTTCCGCCAACCATGAGCGTTCAATTCACTATGAATTTCATTGCTCCACAAACCGTTGGGGTTGCCAAGAGCAACTGGAACATCGTTAATGCCAGTAATGTGCCTTTTGGTTACTTCTACTTCCAATACAACGTTGACTAATTCTGCTCACGGGACAAAATGTCACTGAAAGCAAAGATCAAAGCCGGGGCTGAAAGCCTCGGCTTTGTTGCTATTGGGTTTTCATCGGTCTTTCCTGTACCCGGTTTAGAGGGATACCAGAATTGGATTGCAAATGGTCAGCAGGCGGGTATGGGTTACCTTGCCAGCCAGCATGCGCTGGAATCAAGATCTGACCCAAAACGGCTGTTGCCGTCCTGCCAGACGGTGATCAGTTTGCTAACTTGTTATCCGCAGCCGGGAGAGCCTCTGTCAGATCGCGTGGTCAATGAGGACATCAGCACTATCAAAGGAACCACAGGTGCGATTGATGGTAAAGGGAGGATTGCTGCCTATGCCTTGCAGAACGATTACCATGAGGTTCTCAAACAACGCCTTGAAAAACTTGTTGATCTGATCCATGAACTTGCAGGGAGCAGCGTGGAGACCTACGCTTGCGTGGATAGCGCTCCAATCCTGGAAAAAGGCTATGCGCAAAAGGCAGGTCTGGGCTGGATCGGACGGAATTCATTGCTCCTTAATCCAGAATTTGGTTCGTGGACGAACCTCTCAGAATTGTTGATCAGCATGGAGTTGGAGCCT
This sequence comes from uncultured Anaerolineaceae bacterium, assembly GCA_964507335.1. Lineage (GTDB taxonomy): Bacteria > Chloroflexota > Anaerolineae > Anaerolineales > Anaerolineaceae > Mesolinea. The sequence continues at coordinate 1,271 of CAZDPK010000062.1, forward strand.
GACCCGCCCTTCGAAGCAGATGGCTGCGGAGACTGCCAGCTTTGTGTCAGGGCGTGCCCCACCCAGGCAATCCTGCCGAATCGCACAATTGATGCCAGGCGCTGCCTTAGTTATCTGACGATTGAGAACCGTGACCATATTTCTCCGGAATTTCGTAAGGCTGTTGGAGATCGTATTTTTGGCTGCGACCAATGCCAGAGCATTTGCCCAGTGAATAAAAAAGCTCGAATAGAACCAAAAGCGACAGCAATTGAAGAATTCCCCAACCTGGCAGAAAGCTTTAGTCTTACCGCTGAAGAATTCAAACAGAACTATCGTCATACCCCAGTTTGGCGCGCAAAACACACCGGCTTCCGTCGAAATATTGCCATTGCGATAGGCAACAGTGGGCAAAAAGAGTATATCCCCTTATTAAGAGGTGCTCTAAACATCGAAAGTGACCTCATCGTCGCCGATGCCATCCACTGGGCGATTGAGGAATTGGCCTAAACGCCAGATCTTCCGGGGATTGTGCCCGCTCAACCCCCTAAAGAGGTGCTGCGTTATAGACCGGCACAATCGGTACGTCTGGTGGTTCTTTTATGGCATAATTAGCCAAGTAGCTAACCAGCCAAGGAGAATCCATGCAAACATTACACATTGTCTCTCATACTCACTGGGACCGGGAATGGTACAAGACCTTCCAGCAGTTCCGTTTGCAACTTATCCATCTGGTAGATAATCTGTTGGTCATCCTGGACCAAGACCCGGAATACCTGCACTTCATGCTCGATGGGCAGACCATCGTCCTGGAAGACTACCTGCAGATGCGCATGGCAAACCTGCCGCTTCTTCAGAAACATATCCAGGAAAACCGCATCCTGATAGGACCCTGGTATATCCTGCCTGACGAATTCCTGGTTTCTCCTGAGGCTACCATTCGAAATTTAATGATCGGCAAGCAAATTTGCTCTCTCTTTGGTCAGCGAATGATGATTGGCTATATCCCTGATCCCTTTGGCCATATTGGGCAGATGCCCCAAATTTTGAATGGTTTTCACATGGATACCGCCAGCCTCTGGCGCGGCGTGCCAAAAGATTACCCGACGCTCCTGCGCTGGAATGCGCCGGATGGCAGCAGCGTTCTGCTGGCTCACCTCTACGATGGTTATGGCAACATCGCCGAATGGCCAGCCTCCGACCCCGATCAGAGCTTGATGGACCTGGATAACGAAACCGACAAACTGGAGCCACTCAATCCCACCAGCCACTTTTTGCTGATGCGCGGAACCGATCATCTGGAGCCGCGCCCGCAATTGCCCGAACATATCCGATATTACAATCGGCACCAGACAGGCGAAAGAAAGGCGATCCATTCCACGCTTCCTGCCTACCTGGCAGCGGTTAGCCAGGAAATGGAAGAGCATTCAATCCTCCTGCCAAGCCTCAACGGAGAACTGCGCGACCCACAAAAAGCGCACATGCTGCCGGGTGTACTCTCTGCGCGCATGTGGATCAAGCAGCGCAATCACTATTCTGAAACTTTGCTGGAACGGTGGGCGGAACCATTCAGTACCTGGGCTGAATTGCTCAAACGAGGAAACAATGCCTTTTTGCCGATCAAACAGCACGAAAAGAGCAAACGCCTTAACGATCCCGGACCGATCATCCATCAGACATGGAAGCTGTTGATCAGTAACCATCCCCACGACTCCATATGTGGTTGCTCGATCGACGAGACCCATGCCGACATGGTCAGCCGCTTTGACCAGGTGGACCAGGTTGCCGAAGCGATCACCAATCAGAGCCTGGCAGCCATCCAGTCAGAGATCAACACACAAGGACCCCAGCTGGACAATAAATTGGCTGCAGTGACGGTTTTCAATGCTTCTCCTTACCTCAAGAGCGATCTTGTCTCGGTAAGTATCGACATGACAAGCGAAGACCGTGACCTGCACGTTGTTGACGAGGCAGGCAGCCCGATTGATTGCCAATGGGAATGGGAAGAGCGGGATTTCCGCGAATCGAACACCTACCAGGTCAAGAACCTGATGGGATTGCTGACCAATGCCGGCATCGGAGGATACAACAACCAGAAATTGATCAAGGCCAAACTGGGACAGGACCCGGACATGCCGTGTATTGATGCTGAATTTTCCAGCTTCCTGGAGCCTGACAGCCAACAGCTGGAAAGCGCTCTGACCGAGATCATGGGAATGATCATGAGCAGTGATCCGGACATGTTGGTGCGGGTTAAGGTCTTTAATGTTGCCACTGCCCGGTTATCCTTCGTTGCCAAAGAGGTACCTGCCTTGGGCTACAAAACCTGGTGGGTGCTAAGCGAACCGGCACAAGAAGTTATGCCTGTTGAATGGGATGAGGATGAAGAAGAGCTGGAAAGCATTTCTAATGAGTACTTCACTCTTACATTGACAGGTGATGATGGCAGTTTCAGCCTCTTTGATAAGGTGAACCAGGTAATCTACGAGAACCTCAACACCTTTATCGACCGTGGTGACCGAGGTGACGAATACAATTTCACCCCTCCGGAAAACGATACGATTTATTTCCCGCAAATCGAGAGTGTGGAGACCATTAAGGAAGCCCTGTCTGAAACCCTGATCTTGCAGATGAACCTAAAAACCCCCATCGGCCTGAGCAATTCACGCGACAGCCGCAGCAATGAGTTGGTCACCTGTCCGCTGGATGTCGCCATCAGCCTGACCCAGGGTATCCCACAGGTCAATGTCCAGGTTGTCTTTGACAATCACGCCCTGGATCACCGCCTGGAGGTACGCTTCCCCACCGGATTAAGCGTGAACACAGCTCGCTTTGACAGTCATTTTCATATCGTAGAACGCACTATTGATCTCCCTGAAACCGACGCGACCTGGCGCGAGCTGCCCCGTCCAGAAGTATCTCAGCGTGCCTTCACAGATGTTAGTGTCGAGAACCATGGTCTTACCATCGCTAACCGGGGTCTGCCGGAAGTGGCAGTAGTGAGAGATGAGCACGGCAACGCAGAAATTGCGCTCACCTTGCTGCGCTGCGTGGGATGGCTTTCGCGCGATGACATGTGGAATCGCCAGGGTCAGGCTGGACCGCCTCTGCCAACCCCAGGAGCGCAGGAGCAAGCAACATACCTCTTCAACTATGCCATTATTCCCCACGGGGTTGAGTTTGGAAGCGCAGTCATGTTGGCTCAATCTTTCCAGACCGACTTCGAAGCCTTCGTGTCACCCATTCAAAGCGGGGAATTGGTAGATTCCGGGCAGATGGTGTTCGTGACCCCCTCAGAGTTCATGATCACTGCACTCAAAGAAGCTGAAAACGAAGCCGGCTGGATTTTGCGGGGTGTGAATCTTTCAGATGCAACAATTGAATTGAGAGTTAAACCCAATCTACCTTACCAGTCTGTGCAAATGGTCAACCTGGATGAAAGTTACATTACCGATATTGAGGTGAACGAATCTGGCGAGGTGCAATTGCCGGTCGCTGCCCATAAGATTATTACTCTCTTTTTCAGGATCAGCGACTGAGCATGGAGAAGGTAGCGCTCTCGCCTACTTTCATGATCGGTGACATCTCGATCTTTGGGCAATTAATCCTCGCTCCCATGGATGGTCTTTCCGACGCCAGTTTTCGCTGGATCACGCGGAAATTGGGTTCAGCTTACTCGGTTTCCGAGTTTGTCAATACCCTCGATTACGCCAATCAAAAAAGCTATGAAAAAAAACGCCTCATGTTTCGTGAGCCAGAACGCCCCTTTGCTGTGCAACTGCTGGATAACGATGCTGTGCGCATGGCAGAATGTGCAGCCCGGATCGAAGCCGAATTTCACCCTGATATGATCGACATCAACATGGGCTGCTCAGCCAAGAGCGTGGCAGGACGCGGTGCAGGCGTGGGCGTGATGCGTAATCCGACGCTTGTCCGCGATATTTTTCGCCTGGTTACAGAGGCTGTGAGCGTGCCGGTGACAGGTAAAATGCGCCTGGGTTGGGATGAAACCAGCCACAATTACATCGAACTTTCTGAGATTGCCGTAGAAAACGGCGCGAAATTGATCGCTTTACATGGCCGCACTCAGAAAAATTCATTTAACAAACCAGCGCGTTGGGAGCAGATCGGTGAGCTGAAACGCAGGTTGAAAGTGCCGGTAATCGGCAATGGTGATGTGAAAACCGTGGCTGACGCGAAAAGGATGTTGGAAGAAACTGGTTGTGATGCCGTGATGGTTGGACGAGCAGCCAAGGCGAATCCCTGGATTTTCAGCGGACGAGACCGAACCGACATTTCCATTCAGGAAGTCTACCAACTGGCGCGCTTCCAACTTGAGGATATGATCAGGCTCTCGCCGGAACGAGGGGTAATGCCTTTTCGAAAATTTTTGAAAGCCTATCTGGACCCCTATGGCATTTCAAGGGAGCAGATGAAGACCTTGTTAACCTCTAATGACCCACAGTCACTGTTGGCATTAGTGGACGAAACTTTCATTTCACTCGGCGCACGAGCCGGGGAACCTCAAATTATCGATTATTCAATAGGAAATGAGTGAAAAATGGACAATTTTGAAACACTGAGTATGGATTTAGATGAGAAAGAACACAAACGCAATATTCGGGCATGGACGATGTATGACTGGGCAAATTCTGCCTTCGCCACCACCGTCATGGGCGTGGTTTTGCCTACCTACTTTGCCAGCTATATTGCTCAAGGTGCCTCCGTACCGATTTGGGGCAGCGCGGTGGCGATTGGTAGTCTGATTGCGGCTGTTTTGAGCCCGATTTTGGGCGCAATCGCTGATTTCAAAGCCAGCAAGAAGAAGTTTATGGCCTTTTTTGTGGCGCTTGGTGTCATCAGTACAGCCTTGCTGTGGTTTGTGGTTGAGCCGGCCGATCAGACATTATGTATACTGCTTTATATCCTAGGTACGATTGGCTTTGCCGGTTCACTGGTCTTTTATGATAGCCTGCTCCCGCATGTTGCTAAAGAAGACGAGATCGACCAGGTTTCGTCGCGGGGATACGCGTTGGGCTACATCGGTGGTGGCTTGCTGCTGCTGGTAAACGCAATCATGATCTTCGTCGGTCCTCGTTTTATGACCGGTATGCCAGAAGAGGAAGCAACTGCCTTGATGATGCGTCTCAGCCTGGTCAGCGTGGCAATCTGGTGGGCGGTCTTTTCCATTCCGATTTTCAAGCGTGTGAAAGAGCCCGTTGCCAAGGGTGAAGCCCATGAAATTGGTCAAAATGTGCTCACTGTTGGCTTTAAACGCCTCGGAAAGGCTTTGCGCGAGATTCGTGATTATAAAGACCTTTTCCTGTTCTTGATCACATTTTTTGTCTATGCCAACGGGATTGGCACAATCATCACCATGGCGGCGGCTTTTGCTTCAGACCTTGGGTTCAGCACGCTAACCATCCTGGGCACCTTCCTGATGGTTCAGTTTGTGGCAGCGCCTTTTGCCCTGCTTTTCGGCAAATTGGGTAAATCCATGGGCAACAAGAAAGCCATCACGCTTGCCCTCATCATTTATTCAGTTGTGGCAATTTTTGGCTATTTCATGAAGGAAGAATGGCACATGTTTGTGTTGGGCTTTGGCGTGGCAATTGTGCAAGGCGGCAGCCAGGCGCTGAGTCGATCGTTGATTGGCAAGATGATGCCCAAGAGCAAAAGTGCGGAATTTTACGGCTTTTTCAGCGTTTCAGAGAAGTTTAACACCGTTGTTGGTCCGGCTTTGATGGCATTCATTACGGCCAGAACCGGCGACCCACGGTTAGGGATCGTCTCTTTGGTATTCTTCTTCGTGGCTGGGATCATCCTGCTGCGTTCTGTCAACGTGGAACGCGGCGTCGCCCGGGCTGAAGCCGTTGACGCAGTTATGGTTGAATTATAGAAACTAAATATTGTGCCTTCAGAAGATGATTATCGAGGCACTTTTACAGATTGAAAGTGAGGACGATTTGATCAGGCATTACTGCCAAAACGATCAAATGGTCCTCATTTATTTTCCAAATTTTTTTTCTTCAATTTAGAGCTAAGAAACTCAACATTTCTAAAAACCTACTATAATTCAGCGTTGTGTGTAACTAATAATTCCCAGGAGATGCTCTAAAAAATGAAAAGTTTTCGTGTCGCCGTTTTGGCAAATCTGAAAGAAAACGCACCTGTTTTTGAAGGAATGGGAGGAGATCAATGGGATGATCTGGATTCTGCTTCCACAGTGCAAAACCTGGTAGAAGCAATAAAAGCTGGAGGACATGAAGCAGAATTCCTTGAGGCAGATGAATCGATCATCGATACTGTTCGACAGTACAAACCCGACATTTGTTTCAACATTGCTGAGAGTCACTTTGGTGATTCCCGTGAAGCCCAAATACCTGCAATCCTTGAAAAACTACAGATTCCTTATACCGGTTCCAAGATTTTGACCCTGGCGCTAACTTTGGACAAACCAATGACCAAACGCGTGCTTGCCTGGCACAATTTACCAACGCCTGAATTCCAAAGTTTTGAACGGGTGGATGAACCCCTGGAAGAAGATATGGAGTTTCCTCTCTTCATCAAACCCTCGCGCGAAGGAACTGGAATGGGGGTCAGCTATCAATCCATTCTGCACAATGAAGAAGAACTGCGTACTCAGCTCAATTATATTATTCGTAAATACAAGCAAAGCGCTTTGGTAGAACGCTACATTGAAGGTCGTGAAGTCACTGTCGGTTTAGTGGGGAACCTGATCGGTCCGGTTGCCCGACGTATCCCATTGGATGAATCCGCCCACCGCATTCAAGCAGGGCTGCGCTTTTTGCCCCCGATGGAAGTCAACCTGGCACCCTGGCACGAGTTTGGAGGCGTGTATGGCAATGTACTAAAAACCGACCACGCCGCTGACCTGGAATATCTGTGCCCAGCGCCACTGGATGACGACATGGTAGACGAGTTGAATTGGCTGGCTGCTGCTGTTTTCCGTGTGACTGGCGCGCTGGATGTTTCCCGAATCGATTTCCGCCTGGATGTTCATGACAATTTCAAACCATACATACTGGAAATCAACCCTCTTCCGGGTTTGATGCCCAAGCTTTCTGATATTGTCATCGAAGCTGAAGCAGATGGCATTGGTCACACGGAATTAGTGAACATGATTCTCAACACTGCCCTGCAACGTTACGGTATGATTTGATCAGACTATGACTGCAACGATCCGGCTTTTTACAATAGCAGACTACCCTGCCCTGTTTGCTCTATGGAACAGCCTGCCGGGTTTCAACAGAGGTCTGCGCAGCTTGGATGACAGCGAAGCCGGGATAGCCAAACTTTTGCAGCGCAACCCCAGCACCTGCTTTGTTGCTGAAGTGGACGGACAGATTGTTGGCGGGATCCTGGCTGGGCATGACGGCAGACGTGGCTACATCTATCATGCCTCTGTGCATCCTGACTTTCAAAGACAGGGTATCGGTAAGCTTTTGGCAGACAGTGCCTGCAAAGCCTTGAAAGCCGAAGGAATCACCAAGGCTGGTATGCTGGTCTTTGCGACGAACGAACAAGGAAATGATTTTTGGGAAAGACAGGGCTGGCAAACCCGTCCAGACCTAATTTACCGTAACAAAACCTTAAACGAGAACAACCACTAACCATGAACACAATCTTTCGGCCTGCTGTAGAAACTGACATACCTTTGTTAGCAAAGGCACGCCTGGATTTTTTACATGTGCTTGGTTACACTGTGCCAGATGAGGAATTCAATTCCGCCCAGAAACAAATTGAGAGTTTTCTTCACACTCAATTGAACCACCAAATTTTTGCCTGGCTGGCATTTGTGGATGAGGAACCTTCTTCCGTAGGTTTTCTACAAATTTACAATGTCATGTATCATCCATCTTCTCATACTGGGCGGTATGGTCGTATTATCAACGTTATGACCTGGCCGAAGTATCAGAACCAAGGCTTCGCTCGTTCAATTATGGAACGACTGATTGCTCAAGCACGCGACCTTGGGTTGGATTATGTAAATTTAAATGCTTCACCAGAAGGGCGTCACCTTTACGACACACTTGGATTTGTAGAGGAAAGTCCCATCCACCCCTCAATGACACTGGATTTTTAGACTCACTACTAAGCACTATTTCTGACTGGATTATCCTTACTCTCTTCTGGCAAGATTAATGCAACCTCAATCGTGTTGTATTGCACGTTTCACGATTGGAGGTGTGCCCATGTCATTCGCGGAAGTTAAGGTATTTCAGGTCCTTCCAGACAAGGTCGAAGCATTTGAAATGTTGGTGGTTAGTATGGCCCAATTTCAAAAGTTGTGCTCGGGTTGCCAATCTGTACGCTATCTGAAACGCCTTTATACCTATGATGATGGAATCCAGGATCCACCCCGGCCACTTAAGAAAATTGTGGGAGTTATCAGGTATTGCTCTTACTGGGAATTTGACAATCTTATGGATTACCACACAGCGACGCAGGAGTATTTCTCACAGTTTGAGAGACCATTGCGAAAACTCCTCAAAGCGCCTTTTGATATTTATTGTGGCGAAACATTAGGAGGAGGATGATGACTGATCTGGCTTTTTGTGGTTTGAATTGCGCAGAATGTCCGGTTTTCCAGGCAACCCAAAACAGGGACGAGGTTCATAAACGATGGCTGGCGGCTGAATATTCCAGCGAAGAATTGTGCCTTTCTACCAAAGATATGACTTGTTATGGCTGCCATAGCCAGCAGCGTCTTGAATCAAGGATGTGCCAGGGTTGTCAGATCCGCCAATGCGCTTCCAAACGTCCACTCAGCAACTGCGCCCATTGCCCGGAGTATCCTTGTTTGTTAATCATGCGTTTTGTTTCCACAGAGACCGACGCACGCACAGCGCTGGAGTTGGAAAGGGAGCGGATAAGCATTAGCGCATAGCAAAAGAGTAATCAAATTCTCCTCACAACGACACGAAAGAAGGGATCGATCGCCATGACCGCGTAAAGTATAGGTCGGCGAGCGTTGGGAGAGCATGGCAGGTCTCCCCTACAAAAATTTTAC
>CAZDPK010000063.1:0-5067 GCA_964507335.1 uncultured Anaerolineaceae bacterium
GTATCCGGGAGTTCTTGCCGGGGTGTATTGTAGGGTTCGCTGAGCCCAGCGAGCTTTAATAGCGGCTCGAGCTGACCCTCGCGATTAATTTGCCACATCTTGAAGGGGTTTTGACCTGATGGGACTACCCCACGAACGCAATCAGCTTCAGGATGCTCAATCAGCGTTTTTATGGCTTCATCAAGCAGTCCAATAGGTCTGATAGGTGAAGTTGGGCGTAATTGAATTACGATCTCAGGCTGGTAACCTTCGTTTTCGCGCAGCCATTGCAGGGCATGTTCAAAAACAGGAAGGTCGGTGGTGTCATCCTGGGCAAACTGGGCTGGACGCAAAAAAGGCGTTTCCGCCCCCCATTCCCGAGCAACTTCGGCTATCTCAGCGTCATCGGTAGAGACGATCACACGGGTGACTAACTCTGCCTGCAAGGCTGCCGCAATGCTGTATGCGATTAGCGGCGCGCCGGCAAAATCGCGGATGTTTTTCCGTGGAATGCCCTTAGAGCCTCCGCGGGCAGGGATGAGCGCTAAGACCTCAGGATGTGTTACCATGCTGTCCAACCTCCATCGACCACCAGGTTACTGCCTGTCATATAAGAACTGGCATCGCTGCACAAAAATAGCATGGCGGCGTTCATTTCATCCAGGTTTGCCATGCGTCCCAACACCGTACGAGCATTATATTGGTCAGTAAAAACTTCATCATGATCATTGAAGACACCACCAGGTGTAAGGGCGTTGACGCGGATGTTCTTGCCGGCATAGTAGGTTGCCAGATAACGGGTGAAACCAAGCACGCCAGCCTTGGTGACCGAATAGTAAACCGGTTTGAACTGGCGAGTACCGTCCGGGCGCTCATAAAGTCGTTGATCCGGACCAACCAGCCCATACATCGAACAGATGTTTACGATCACACCCTGTCCTTTTTTCAGCATCGGCACAACAGCCGCTTGAGAAGCCAGAAACATACCGGTCAGGTTGACGTCCAGGGCTTGGCGCCACAGCTGCACAGAAAAAGTTTCAAATGCGTTTGCATCCTGGGTGGCTGAGCTTGCGGAATCGAACTTTGGGTCGAGGGCAGCACTGTTAACCAATACGTCCACACCGCCAAAAGCGGTCAGAGCTCGCTCGACCATTGTTTTGGTGGAATCAAGGTCGCTTACATCGACCTCAACTGCCAGAGCGTTGAGACCCATTTCCTTGAATTCGTTCGCGTTGTCTGCAGCAAGGTCTTTATCGAGGTCAGCCATCACAACATTAGCGCCGGCTTGAGCCAGGGCAAGGCAAAACTGCTTGCCCAACAGACCAGCCGCGCCAGTGACAATGGCGGTCTTGCCTGTCATATCGAATTTGTTAAAAATTGATTCTGTCATTTTTTGTTGTGCCTGTCAGTGGTTTGGATTTTACCATCAGGCGCCTTTTATGAGGGCAGCTGCACTGAACAACCGCTCTGCGATGAACTTTGACGGGATACTTCCACAATTTTCTGCACGCGCTTGCCATCGGCAAGTGTGCAGTGCTCAAATTGTTCGCCCTGGCAAAGACGAACAAAATCCTTCATTTCAGCCAGGAACATGTCGTTACGCTCGAAACCATCAGGCGGGCAGAGAGTATTGATCGTTTCAAGCTCTGCGTTTTCGATCACCGCACAGCCTGAGCCACCATCCCAGCGAACGCGACCTTTTTCAAAGGATATCTCGAGTGAATGAGAAGGCGGACGCTGGTAGTAGTCCAGGTGAACTGTAGCCAGCGAACCGGAATGAAATTTCAAGAGTAACTCAGCGTTGTCTTCAACATCCAATTCCAGCGGGCTGAGGTTATTCAGGCTGGCAGAAATGGATCGAACTTCTCCCATCAGCCATCGCAGATAATCGATTGGGTGGGAGAGCGTGTTGAGAACGCCGCCCCCCAGGTCAGCCCGGGCTGCATAGGAATTGCGGTAATCTTCCCAGGGATGCCAACCAGGCAGATATTCCCCCCAGTGGGCGTGAGCTTTGAGTGCTTTTCCAAGCTGATTTGAATCTACCAGTTCTTTGATCTGCCGCAAGACGGGATGATAACGCAGATGAAAACCCACCAGGGCAGGTTTGCCTGTTTCATCCAAAGCTGCTTGCAATTCGCGAATGCCAAGCAGGCTGTCTGAAACCGGTTTTTCAATCAGCAAGGCTGCGCCAGCCTTTGCGGATGCCATGGCCACCTCCAGGTGCAGTGCGGTGGGGTTGGAAACAATGACCCCATCCGGTTTTTCAGCCAAAGCTTGCTGCAGGTCGGTAAAAGTGGGGAAGCCGCTCAGGTCGGTATCGGGTAGGGTCGCCTGGTGCGTGCGGTAGAGCAGTAAATCGGTTTGCCCCAAAGCTTTCAAATTGCGCAGATGTCTGCGCCCAATCGAACCTAAACCTGCAATCAGAAATTTCATTCGCTTCTCCTGTTTTCGTGTAAACCGCGATAAAGCCAGTTTAGAATGCGTTGAGCCAGCTTGCGCACAAATCCATTACCCCATAATCCGCTTACCTTCCCTGGTGTAGTTTCTGTGAGTGCGGCCTCAGTTGTGATGCCGTCCTTCGCAGCAAGCGCCTTGACTTCATCGTCGATGGCATTACCCAACAGGCGCATGGTCTGTTCGCGGGTGGTGAGGCGCAGGTAGCCTTTCTCGTCCATTCGGTCGTCCATTTCCACCATACGACCCATCATCAGGTCGCTCCAGCCATCTTCCAACATTTCAGAAAGCACTTCAAGAAAAACTTTCTTAGGGATCATTACCTGGAAGTGGTGAGCGGACACCCAGGCTTTGACTTCCTCGTAATCCACTAAGATGTCTTCAACACCAGCAATTTCGCTCTGATAACGTTCTTCAGTGCGACCAGAATTATCCATATACTCTTCTTCCCACTTACGCGGGATCAAATTGCCTCGTTGGACCAGGCCGGGGTGGTCTTTTTCATACTGCTGCACCCACTTTAGGGTACTTTCAGAACTCATGACCACACGCTGTTTGATATAGAAGCCTGTCACCGCCCCAACATTAGGGTAAGTATCCAGAATTTGTAGATGTCTATCCAACCAACCGGGCAAATGATAGACGTCATCATCTGTGTAGGCAATCACCTCACCCTGAGCTAAATTGGCAATGCGCCAAAGCGCGTTTAGTTTACCGACGTTCTGTTGGGAAAGCACCAGGGTGTCTATTTTGTCTGCCCGGTTCAGCTCTTTTAAGAAATCGGTCATCTCCTGGCAGGAACCGTTATCAAAAACCAGCAGTTCAAAAGGCTCGGGAGTATTCCTAAGGATGCTTTCAATGGTTAAGCGGGTGACATCCAGACGGTGCTGAAAATAGCCAGCCTGGTTGGGTGCATAGACCAATACAGCAACGGTTACACGAGGCCGTGTGAAATCGAGTTGCTGACCGCGGGATGGGTTGGTGCCTAAACGAGCCATCAATTGCCTCCTAAAATGGAGCTGGCGAGTTTTTGGTCCATCTCAGCTTGCTTCGCCCGTTCGATTTTGGCTAACCGTGGGTGCAGCAGCTGAAATCGATTTTGGGTCAGAGCATAATTGCCATTTTTTAACATTGGCGCATTTTGGAATTCACGCCAAAAGCGCGTCCAGGTGAGAGGCATTCTCTGCAATTTACCATTAACCAATCGATGGGAAGCATCATCCAGGACGAAGATCGTGCGTCTGCCGCCGGCAAGCCTAATGTTTTCACCGGTTTCAGGTAGCCGATAATGTGGTTTGCCTTCAGGCAGGTGGCGGTAGTCGTGGTCCTGGTGAATGATATCCAGTTCAGCCGTGCAATCCACTGCCAGCCAACCCTGACGGCGTGCCTGGTAGATCATCCAGTTATCCCAGCCAGCTCTTCCAACGCTGAAATCCGGGATGTCCTGGAAACAGGAGCGGGGGAAGATAAAATAATCGCTGCCAGTGCGGGTATGCAATTTACCATCTTTTTTCATGTGGTTTTTAAGACCCGGCACCCAATCACCATCGAAGCTGAGCTGCTGCAGGACTTCGAGGTCCCAGCGCTGACCGATCAGAAGGAACTGCTCAGCCTGGCTGGCGACGTTTCGGATCACCTCGAGGAGCTCAGGATAGAGGATGATGTCGGCGTTGACATAAGCCAAAAAGGGGCTGTCGTTTTCCTGCCGACCGAGCTCGAATATCGAACTGATCAGCGGTGTGCCAAGAGGGTTAAGTCGCACATCTGGTCGATGTGAAAATCCGTAAGTTTTTGCAGCCTCGCCTATTCCTTCTTCGTTGCCAACGATCACCACCGCGACCGATTCGCCCAAAGCCTGCCAGGAGCGCAAGGCATTGTGCTGGATCAAACTGGTGTGCGGGTCTGTGAAAGCCTTTGGAGCGGTAAAAAGGGTCAGGTAAGGCGTCATCGCTTACCCTCCAAGCTCAGCCAGGCTCGCTTTGGGTCGAGCCGGGTCAGAACCTTGCGTTTGAGCATGCCCAGACCGCGTTTAAACCTGACGTATTTTTCGGGTTTGGGCGGTTCCTGTGTGTTTATTGCGGTTGGTTTTGCCAGAATGGTCAGGTAGAGCGGCAGAATCTCAGAACGCGGCATGCCGTGCTGACGGAAAGCTACCACTTCAAAACCGGCTTGCCGCAGCAATTCACGCAGGGTGTGTTCGGTGAAGCAGGAGAGGTGGGCCAATTCGTAAGAATCGTGCGAGTAAAAATTAGGGACTTCGACCAATAAAAATCCTTCCTCGCTCAGCAACCCTTCCTTTAATTGTTTCAGAGTCTGGATGGGATGCTCGAGGTGTTCCAGGACATGCATAAACGTGATGAGGTCAAAACGATTCGGCTGTGTTGCAGTCAGGGCTTCAATGGAAGAGTGCATGGGTATGCCTTTGGCTTCAGCCAACGCGCGATACGCATCGCCTGGTTCCACGCCTCTTACGTGGGCACCGAATTCTTTCTTAAATGTTTCCAGTAACATTCCTGAGGATGCGCCGATATCAAGGATGTTGGTGAATTTCTTGTGTTCAAGGCTCTTCAACCACTCAACCTGGTTTTTAGCGCGCTGAGTTTGCTGGTAAAGATCTTTGGGGGTTGGTTCCGG
>CAZDPK010000063.1:5167-10207 GCA_964507335.1 uncultured Anaerolineaceae bacterium
AACCTGGTTTTGCCATTCGGGATGGAGATCGTTTTCTGCCAGTAACTCCTGCAGACTGAAATCATCTCGTCCATTAAAGGCCGCATAAACCTGATTGGCAAGTTGTAAGTCTTCAGGGGTGTCGACTGTAAAGCGTAGATGTCCCAAGTTGGGCTGCATATCCACAACCTGCACCTTGAACCTGCCGGGCGTGTCATAAAGATAAGGCATCACATGTTCACGCTGGTAAGGTTGATCGGCTTGCTGCCAGGCTTGCTGCAGTGCCTGGAACGAGCAGACTTCGCAGTCCATCCCGATCGGGGTGGTGCGAACAAAGGGAGGTGGAAGGCGGTTGGCAGCAAAATCGGCAGCGCTATCCAGGAAAGCCTGGATCACACGGTCAATTTCTTCTGGGGCAATCATGGGACAATCGGCAGTGATACGTACGATCACATCAGCTTTTGCAGATTTGGCAGCCTGGTAATAGCGGTCCAGGACGTCGTAAGGGTCACCACGGAAGCAGGCAACACCTCGATCCAGGCTAAATTGCACAATTGGATCATCAGCCGGATCGCTAGTCGTAGCGATAAGTATCTCATCGACTAGCTGAGCCTGGCGCACGCGATTAATGACTCGCGCGAGCATTGGCTCACCCGCAACCGGCAAAAGCACCTTGCCTGGCAGGCGACTGGAGCTGAGCCTGGCTTGAATTATTGCTACTTTTTTCAACGATGTCCTTCTAATTACTCGACAATTGGGTCAATTTGCATCGAGCCAATACTATTATCATACTCGTTCAGGGAGGTTGCCATGTTCGCCGGTGTGGTGATGAAAACGCTGATCCAAAGACGGCTCTCTTCTTTGAAGATGTAAGCAGCCCAGGCATGTTCTTCTTTCGAATATGTAAAGCGTGTGACATCACGCCCATCGAGGGTCAGGTTGTCCCGATCCACCGCGGTATTGTTGCGGCTCAGCACCTGTTCCAGGCCCAGGGTTAGCACTCCTACTGGAAAACCAGCCAGCGACTTATTCCTAACCACAATCAGGCGGGTTGGATAAACAGCCGGGGTGCCGCCATCAAAACCATACCAGGCGACATTGCCTTCCAGGTCTTTAATCAGATCGGCTGCAAAGCCCTCCGTGGAACCCACCAAGTTGGTGATCGTTTCGATGATGGAAGGAAGTTGGGCTTTGATGTCCTCAGCGATATAGCTGGGCGGGAGCAAGATCTGCATGCCATCACCGTAGTAAAGCTGCATACCCAATTCAGGAGTTGGCGTGGGTGTTGGTGTGGGTATGGCAGTTTTCTTTTGAAGAGGGATATTGCACGAGACCACAGTCAGCAGCATCACACTTAAAATCAAAATCAGTTTTTTGTTCATAGTTTTATCCTTCAATCGGCAGCAATTGCTGATAACAATTCAACAAAATCTGCCGGTTTCTTTGCCAGTCGGCTTTGCGCTCAGCTGTAGCCCTGGCTTTTTGCGTCATCTCTTGCGGGAGATGACCTGGTATGTTTAGTATGGTTTCCTGTAAGGCGTCAATGTCGCCATCAGGAAAGATCCAGCCGTTGTCATTATGGTACACCCATTCAAGGTTCGCCGGAATATCCGAGGCAATGGTGGGCAAGCCGCAAGCAAGGGCTTCCATTAGGGAGACGGAGGAACCGTCCACATGGCTGGGGGTAACGTAGATATCGGCGGCACCGTAATACTGGATCAAATCCTCATTCGGAACACGACCCCCGATAAAAACCTTGTCCTTCAGACTTTCGCCTTCCAGTTTTTTTATATATTGGTTGTGCAGGCTGCCGTCACCTAACAGAATAAGGCGCAAATTTGGGTTTTGTGCGGAAGCTTTTTCGAAAGCGGATAAAAGCACATCTACACCGTAGTTTGGTTCCCAGCTGCGCAGGCAAAGCAAAACTTGTTTATCCTGCCAGCCCAAGTTTTCCCGACAGGTTTGCCCTGAGGTTCGGGCTTTTTCAGGAGAGAAATGTTGCAGGTCGACCCCCCAGGGGAAGATGCAGATATTCTCACGTGGAAAACCCAGTTGAATTGCTTTTTCTGCAGAGCATTGCGCGTCAGTGATCAAGCGTTGCGAGCGCTGCAGTGCAAATCGGGCGTGATGTTCAGTCAGCTTATCAGCCCATACGTCTTTCATCAGGTCAAAGCCCCAGCTCATCGCCAACAGGTTGGGGAAACCGGTTTTGGCAGCCAAAAAAGCCAGATCCTGCAGCGGACCGGCATGGATCAGGTCGGGTTGGACCATCTGAATTGTCTTTTCCAGTTCTCTCTGGGCAAAAGGCAGGTTCCAGGCTTGCAAACCGCCATCTAGACCGCTCCATTCAAGCGAAGTCACGCCCTCGGGGGTAGGGTATTGCCCGGCATTCAAGCGCCAGGCGAAACCTTCGTGATCGCTCTGCGCCAGCGTCTGCAAAAAACGCTGGTCATGAACGGAATCGGAGCGGGTCAGATACAAAATGCGCATAGGTTAGTCGACTAACTGGGTCCAACGCAGTTCCTGCCCCTGTGGAATATCCTTGATTGCTTTCAGACCAATCACGCGGTCGACTTCGTGAGGTTCGATCGCTCCGGGTGTGGCCGGGCGCAAAACTGCAATCATTTCGCGGGTCAAGCTTTCTCCAACCCGTATATCTCGCGCAGCCCGCAGGCAGCGCCGCTGTACAATCACGGTCTGTTTTTCATTTTCGGTTACGAATTTATTGCCGGAGCCGAGCGCTCGTTCCAATTGGCGCGTATTTTGAACCATATCCGCCCAACTCTGGGGATTCATGGCAAAAGCATGGTCCGGACCTTCACGGTTGTTGTCGTCGGTGAAGTGTTTCTCCACCACCCGCGCACCCAAAGCAACCGCGCCAAGCACGGTGGCGTGACCATGGGTGTGGTCGCTAAGCCCTAAAATCAGATCAGGCCACATCTGATGGTATGTCTTCAACACTTTCAGGTGAATGTTGTCAAAATTACCATCGGCGGCTGTGTAGTTGGTGTTGCACTGCATCAAAATCAGGTTTGGGTTAACTGCCAGGATAGCCTCGACCGCGCGCTGGACCTCGCCAATGGAAGAGGCGCCCGTTGCCAGCAGAACCGGTTTACCTTTTTGCGCCATGCGCAGGCAGGCTTCCAGCCAGGTGATATCGCCTGAGCCAATTTTGTAGGCAGGAACGTAGGGGTCGAGCATATCTGTGGCTTCAAAGTCGTAAGGAGAGGAGAAATAATCGATGCCAGCCTGATCGCAAGCTTCTTTGAGAATGGGCGTCCATTCAAATGGCACCGATGCTTCGTTGTAGACCTGGGTGACGCTTTTTTTCCACTTTGCCTGGTGGGAAACCTGGGCGTTCATGTGGCTGAAACCGTAATCAGATACAATCTCCGGTCCGCGAAAGTTTTGGAACTTGGCGGCGTTCGCGCCAGCTTGGGCTGACAGGCGAATGAGGTCAATCGCACGCTCCAGGCTGCCGTCGTGGTTGGCA
The DNA here is from genome assembly GCA_964507335.1 of uncultured Anaerolineaceae bacterium. Classification (GTDB taxonomy): domain Bacteria; phylum Chloroflexota; class Anaerolineae; order Anaerolineales; family Anaerolineaceae; genus Mesolinea. The sequence continues at coordinate 8,640 of CAZDPK010000063.1, forward strand.
GCGATGTCTGCGATGAAGTAGGTGGGGTGCTTTTCCCCAATCAGGTGATTGCCAATTTGTGATTCCATGCTACCTCCTATTATGCCAAATAAGTCGCCAGCTGTTGACGCAAGCCTTTTTGATAGTCATTGAACAAACGGTCGATGCCTTCAGAGACGCCCGGAAGCTCATGTCCAAGTGCCGATTCAAGCTTTGCGGTGTTGACGCTCAGGTTAAGCGAGCGTCTGGTCAGCAGGTTGCCCTGGGCAGTCTGCACAGGTGTGATCAGGGTTTCATCCAGACCAAAGCGCCTTGCCACATTTACGCCGAAATCATATTTACTTAAGCTATCGTTTGAAAAGAAGTGGTAGGTACCGGTCAGTTTTTTTGACAGGGCTTCCAAGAGCAGGTCTGCCAGGTCACGCACATACAAGGGGCTGAAGATCGAATCCTTGAAACCGTTGACAGGTTTGCTCTGGCTGAGATTGTTATAGAAAAACTCAGCCAGGCTACGCTTGCCGTTGAGGGACCAGCCATAGAACACAACGCGGGCGATCAGCGCTTCCGGATACACCAGTCGGACGGCTTCTTCGCCAGCGAGCTTAGACTGCGCGTAGGTATTCTGCGGATTGGGCAGATCCTCTTCGCTGTAGTTGCCCTTGCTTCCATCAAAGACGGCATCGGTGGAAATCTGCACAAAAGGCACACCCCTGCTTTTTGCTGCTTGTGCCAACACGCCAGGTGCCTGGGCGTTGACCAAATCGGTCAACTGCGGGTGTTGCTCTGCCAGGTCGAGGTTGGCGACAGCTGCACAGTGGATGACCATGTCTGGGCGGGCATATTTCAGTGCAGCAGGCAGGCTTTTAAGGTCTTCGAGGCGGACAGTCTCTTGCTGGAAGGGCGTGTTTTTCAAGATTCGGCTGTTGGTCCAGCCGACCACATCGAAACCTTGTTGAACAGCTTCAAGCGCAAGGTTAATACCCAGCAGCCCACTCACACCCGTGACAAGCAAGCGCGTCATCTTTATTTTGCCTTAGCCAGTTCTTCTTCGATAGGTTGGATAAAAGCCATGATGCCTTCCAAATCCAACCACTGGGTGTTGGTGCCGCTGTTATAGACGAAACCATCTGGAACCGGAACGCCCTTCTCGAGCCAGGCGTGCCCAAACCAGAGTTCCGCGCCAGTCGGTTGGACCACATACATATCAGGCAGTTCCAGCGTGTTACGGGCTTCATCTTCAGAAATCAGGCTTTCGTGCAGTTTTTCGCCAGGTCGGATGCCGATGATCTTGATCTCAGCTTCGGGTGCCATAGCTTTTGCCAAATCGGTCATTTTCATACTGGGGATCTTGGGAACAAAGACCTCGCCGCCCTGCATTTGTTCGATGGCATTGATCACAAAGCGCACGCCTTGTTCCAAAGACATCCAGAAGCGGGTCATGCGGTCGTCGGTAATGGTCACTACGCCAGTGGGGCGCTGTTTAATAAAGAGCGGGACAACCGAGCCGCGCGAACCGACCACGTTGCCATAACGGGTGCAGGCAATGCGCGTCTTTCGACCGCCGGCATAAGCGTTACTTTGCACCATCA
>CAZDPK010000064.1:0-10165 GCA_964507335.1 uncultured Anaerolineaceae bacterium
TTGATCATGGAAAACAACAATGGCAACCGTACTGGTGCAAGCTGCCAGAACCTCGGACCTGGTACTGCAACCATTACAATGGCTTATACCCCCTCCACTGGCTACCCCGCTCGGATTTCTGATGTGTTCACAGATGTTCCTGAGAATGGTATTGCAGTCAAAGTTATGGATTATCTTGGCACAACCAAATGGGTTGGTGGTGCAAGTGTGACCGTTAGCGGTTCTGCTACTATCGCCTGCGTTGTCAACCAGACACGTCCTGCCAAGAAGAACTCCAACTTGTATGAAGGGTTCAATCCTGCTGCAGCAACCGATACAGTGGTTATGCCTCTGATCATGAGCAAGAACGGTACAACCACCAAGGCCTTCACCGCTTTCAGTGTCGCTTCCGTCGATGGCACCAACATCAGCGTTACCTGTGATTGGAAACCAAGCACTGGTTTTGCAGACATTGCTGACACCACAAAGAGCGGCGCAGCAGTCCTCGTCTTCAACCAGCAAGCTGGTTTCAGCGCTGGCGATACTCGCTGGGTTGGTAGCGCTGTTTGTACAGAAAATGGTGGCAAGTCAATCGTGGCAGTTGTCAACCAAAGCCGCGAAGGTCTTCCTACCGACTATGTTCGTGACGTAACCTCAGCGTACGACGCTTTCAATCAGTAAAACTTAGATCTAAAAGAACGCCCCAATGCACATTGGGGCGTTCTTTATTTTGGTTTATAATCACATTTCGGTAAACCATGATAGAAATTCGCCACAACACGATCACCGATACCTCCAGGTCGCAATCTGCATATAACCTCTTTTATGACGATGGTGGAGTCGATCTCTCTGATTCATACTACTTGTGGCTTTTAGGAAAAATTAATCCTCTTCCAGGAAAATTACTGATCGATGTCTCCTGCGGTAGAGGCAAGTTGGCTGCCTTTGCCCGGAAGAAGGGTTTGCGCGTACTCGGTTTGGACTTTTCCCTGAGCGCGATCAAAGTTGCGCAGCGGACTGATCCTGAGCTTAACTTATTAATTAGCGACGGCGAGCAAATAGCCTTAAAAGCGCAATGCGCCGATTACGTGACCCATATCGGAAATCTTGAGCATTATCAAAACCCTGAGTTGGGGGTTCGGGAAGTGGCAAGGATCCTCAAATTGGATGGTACAGCAATAATTCTGCTTCCGAATGGATTCTCAATTGCTGGGAATGTTCAGCACGTTCGTCGGACTGGCGAGGTTTTTGATGACGGTCAGCCGCTTCAGCGATACAACACACGCGAGGGTTGGCGGGAATTGCTGGAAGCTAATGGACTGACAGTTTACAAGACCATCCGGTACGAACACTTTCTTCCACGAACAAAACGAGACTGGATGGCTCACGTCAAACGCCCTTCAAGGCTTCTGCGATGGATGTTGGCTTGGGCAATCCCTTTTAACCTATCTAATTGCTTTGTTTATTTCTGTAGACGCACCTCACTAACAGATTGACATGTCCGCCCTAACAGAAAAAATCAAAGCCTTCTACGCAAACCATAGCAAAATATTAAAGATTCTTCTGTATTTAATATGGGCTTTTTTGTTCGCGTTGCTTGCTTACACAGTTTGGAAATCCCGTAATCAACTTTTGCCTTACTTAGCCAAAGCTGATTATTCACAGTTTATTCCTGTTGTAATTATTTACTTAATTGCCCTTTTTCTGGCTGTCCTCAATTGGGTTGTAGTTATGCACGCATTTGAAGGTGGAATATCAGCCTGGATGCACGCCAAGATTTACCTCGTTTCAATGGTTTCTCGGCGTTTACCAGGAACCATCTGGTATGTGGGCGGAAGAATGGTTCTTTATAAGCAATTAGGTGTGCCATCCATAAAAACTGCCTCAGCCAGCGGCATTGAATTTATCATCAGCTTTGTCGCAGATGCTTTGTTGGCTGCTATCTTTATTCCCTTGAGTCTACATTTGTCAAAAATCTGGTTAATTCCTCTTGGATTGGTTGTGGTGCTTGGATTGTTAGTTTTGCGACCAAAAACATTGGAAAAGATCATGATCAAGCTAAAGTATCCACTTGCTCAACCAGTTCGTATGGGGCAGGTAATTGGGTGGCTATTTCTGCGAATGGCATTGGTTCTGACTGGTGGTTTGATGATCTTTTTCACCATCCGGATTTTTACACCGCTAGGGATTGATTCGCTCCTGTTCGTGCTGGGTGCCAGGGCTCTGTCTGGGGCTGCGGGTATGCTTACCTTCTTATTGCCGAGCAGCATGGGCGCATCGGATTTGACCCTGCTTGCCATGTTGACATCCATCATTCCAGCTTCGCTGGCAACAGTGATTGCCCTACTGGTTCGCATTTACACAACATTGTTCGAATTGCTGTTTGGATTGGTCTTTTTTATCCTTCTCAATAAATCTTTTTCGTTTTCAATGCCGATAAATCCTGAAACTGGGGTGTCGCAGGCAAGTCTAGATGACGAAATGTCTGAAGTTGATTCAAAGGAAAAAGAGCTTATTAATTGATTGTCAAAGGAAGCAGGACGGTGTACATGGCTTGATACCTGGAGACGCTATCCAAAAATACTTCACCCGTCAACCCGCCAATCGCATAGACATACTCACCCAGTAAGACATACGCTGCCTCTGAGATGGCATTGGTGTTTTCTGGGTTTATATTTGCGATCTGCCATTCTCTCTCTATTACGGAGTAGTGGTATTGGTCAATCGCACCGCTGACATCCGACTTCCCCCCGATAACCGAGATTTTATCGTACAGCTTGATTGCAGTATAACCGGATAGCTTTTCGGGTAGATCAGGTTCTTCTTGCCAGGGGTTTTCTTTTTCCAGCTCAGCATAGGGGCTGTAACTTTCGTTGGTGTTTAATTTACGGTCTCCATCTGAGCCGCCCATAACATAAATCTTTCCTGTGTCTGCGAGCACCGCAGGATGCATCCTGGCGGTTGGCATGGGGCTTCCTTCGTGCCAGCTATCCGTAATTGGATCATAGCGCCAGACGGAATCAATTGCTTTTACAGAATCAGAACCCCCGAACAGGAAGATCTGTCCTTCGTAAGATGCCAATCCATAAGCGCTGATAGCGACAGGCAAATCGGCTGCTTGTTCCCAGGCATTTTTTCGGGGATTGAAAACCTCCATCACGTTTGTCGGAGTGCCATCCTGTGTCGCTCCACCTGGAATATAGATTTTCTCGCCAATGAGGACGGCTGAGGCATCATAAACCGCAGTTGGCTTTTCAGCTAATGCGGACCAGGTGTTAGTCATGGGATCATACATTTCAACCGAAGAAAGAGGGCCCGAATCTGAATGTCCTGCAATGACGATTATTTTGCCTTCGAAAATTGCAACAACCATACTGCTGCGGGGAGTGTTCAACGAAGCCAAAGTTTCCCAATTTTGTTGTGAGATTCCCGAAGGGGGATTCCGGGACATTAAAAACGCAGGCTTCACGACCAGGAAGTACAAACCTGCCAGAAGAAGCACGCCCAGAACCAGAATAATCCAGCGGTTGCGGCGAAAAAAAACTACGGGGGTCGGTATCTCTTCCACCACTTGGACTATTGGAGCCTCTTCCTCGATCTCGAGGGTTGGCGAGGCTGGTGATTTGATGATACCGTGCTCTATAGCGAACAAGGTCGCTTCAGTTCGGGAGGCTACATTTATTTTTTGGAAAATATTGCCAATGTGGACCTTAACTGTGTTTATGCTGATGTTAAGGTCAACCGCGATCTCTTTATTGCTCTTGCCCTGGCCGACAAGTTGTAAGACCTCGATTTCGCGGTCACTAAGCAAGTTGATGTCATTTTCCATATTCTGAAATTAGTCTATCCAATCCGTCTGTTCAGTTTCATTATAATTGATGTTGAAATTGGAACCCTCTACAAGAGCAGACAAACAACACCAGCAATAGCTTATGGGATCACGATAATGTGTCGGTAACTCTCAAAGGCATTCCCACTGACGTAATTCTTTTGACCCTGACCGCCATACCAGCGGGCTTCGGCTTCAAGGCGGGGACGACCGCCCTGGGTTGCGGCATGCCAGTTAATGCTCACATCCTGGAAGGTGATATCCACGGCTTTCCCGAAGCAGTAGTACTTGCATTTATCCAGCGTAGTCTGTTCCACCACCATGAAATGCAGATGATGCCCGGTGCTAATACCAGTATCATCGGCTCTGCCAATAAATTGACCTTGGTTAACAAAAGCCCCTTTGACTTTAAAGGCTGCCGGGATGCTATCCTGGGCGAGGTGCAGGTAAATTTGGTAGGTCCAGGGCGTTGTGGTACGATCCTCGAGAGTGATGCTGTTGGCACAGCCCGAATTGCCGTTCCGGCAGGTATCACGCCAATGATAAACATAGCCACCTTTAGCAGCCGTAACATCAAACATACCTCCATCAGCAAAATCGAAGGCAAAATTGCAGAAATACTGTGGGTTACAGGATGAATGGGCGACTGACCAAGTGAGGCGTTTAGTCTGCCCAGCTCTCCAGGGCAGTTTGTAGCCGCCATAAACCGGTCCGGCAGGTCCGGCTTTGGGGTCGGCTTCCGGGAAGAAGCGAGAGGCAATTTCGCCGTCTTTGAAATCCGATTCCATGAAAACCTTGCTAAAATCCTCATCCGTCACCTGGTGGAGTTGCCATAACTGGTCGGCTTCATCCCAAATTGCGAGGACGATCTCTGGCTCGCGTGGGATAACCTGACCATCCTCCTCATCGTTCTCAGCCATCCACAATAATGCCTGGGTGTAGTCTTCGTTGAATTGAACTTCGTCCAAAGACCAGGCACTGTGACCCGCATCGGAGACCAACTCAGGCAGTTGAGTATATAGGAGCGTTTCAAGAGCGCTCTGACTACCTGGAATTGGGGTGGGGATGTCAGCGTTCTTGGGGCTGGAGCTTTGGTTCTGAGTAAAAATCAGGAACAAAGCGAATACAAGCAGTACCAGGGTTGGTATCCAAATTTTGGACGCCTGGCTATGACGCTTGGGGGGTTCTTCGTTAGGGGTGTAGGTTTGATTGCTCATAGGCTGCCACTCAGTCAATTAAATAGTATCATTGCTTTAGTTGCAATTCCCTTGCCAGAGGAAAAATGCTATTACGTGATGGTGGGAAAGTGGATGGTCGTACTACGAAGAAGCGAACCACAGCAATACGCTGAGGCGATTTTGAAAAAACACGAAATACATACAAAAGCCACCTCAGCGGGTGTTGTCATCGTAAAATTGAAATCAAATGGACGCGAAAAAGAAGGATAGTCTGACCCGCATTGTCTTGGAAGATGTTAAAGCCTCGGCAAACCTGGGAGGGCGAAAAATTATCAGCTGGATCATCGACCAGCTTGGTTATCGTCCAGCTGGTTGGCTGGCAGAGTTGCTTTCACGCATTGATGAACAGCTCGACGAAATCTCGCTGCACGAAACAGCTGCAAGAGCTCTCTATTCCTTATCCGATGGACTTGAAATTCATAATGAAGATGCGGTTCCAGTCACCGGCCCTCTGCTGGTGGTTGCAAACCATCCTGGTTGGTCTGATATTTTTGGTGTGCTTGCGAGCTTGAAGCGCGATGATGTGAAAATTGTCGCTCAACAAAAAGGCTTTATGCGTGTACTGCGGAATATCAATCGACATATGCTGACCATTGAAACCGATTCCACGTTTAAGCTTCATACCATACGGGAAATAATTCAGGCACTCAATGAAAGCATGGCAGTTATCATCTTTCCCAGTGGACAGCTTGAACCTGACCCTGCTATCATGCCCGGAGCCGTCGAGTCTTTGCAAGGTTGGTCCGACAGCATCGGCGTTTTTCTCAACAAAGTCCCCAATACCCAACTTTTGCCAGTTCTGGTCAGCGGAGTTCTGACTGAAAAAGCCTTCAACAGTCGCCTTGCAAAACTGGGTCAGAATCAAAAACGCCGACAACAACTCGCCATGGCAGCCCAATTTTTCGGTCAACGTTTCTCGAAGAAACCACATTGGAACAGACCGATGCGGATCGATATCGGTCAGCCAAAAACAGCTGCAGCGCTTGACCCATCCTTGGACATCTGCCGTTTGCACCTGGCTGCCAGACATGAAATGGTGGAATTACTAGAGCAGGTCTACCCAGGGCAAGAAACTATTGAGCATTAAATCACTCACTTGATGATCGTAATCCCAATCTCCTAAAAACCGAAGCGGACCGTCTTTTGCGTTATACTAAGACCATCAGATCCTGTCCAACTCACCCAATTTGACAGGAAAAATTACTACCAAGGAGGCTCTACATGCCCGCTAAGGGATGGGTAGAAATAAACGACTTGTATTGCAAAGCCTGTGAGATCTGCGTTACGGACTGCCCCACGCACGTTCTGGCGTTGGATATGTCCCGGCTAAGTCCCAAGGGGTATCACCCCGCTTATATGTTGCACCCTGAGGAATGCATCGCCTGTGGAATTTGCGCCGTGGTTTGCCCGGATGCAGCCATCACGGTCTACAAAGGCATGCCATCGGCAAAAGAAGGAGATGGTGAATAATGGCACTCGAACTGATCAAAGGAAATGTTGCCGTCGCTGAAACCGCACTGCGGGTCGGACTGGTTTCCTACTTCGGATATCCCATTACTCCGCAAACTGAATTGCTTGAACATCTCTCAGCCCGTATGCCGGAACTTGGCAGAGCTTTTGTCCAGGCTGAAAGCGAACTCGGCGCGATCAATATGGTTTATGGCGCTGCCTGCACCGGAATGCGCACCATGACCTCCAGCTCCAGCCCCGGTGTCAGCCTGATGCAGGAAGGCATTTCCTACATCGCTGGCACGGAACTACCGGCAGTAATTGTGAACGTGGTTCGCGGCGGTCCAGGTTTGGGCAACATTGCCCCATCGCAAGCCGATTACACCCAGATGGTGCATGGCGGCGGGCATGGTGAATATCACCTGATCGTCCTGGCTCCTGCTTCAGTGCAGGAAGCGGTCGATCTGACCGGGCTGGCTTTTGATTTGGCGGAAAAATATCGCATGGTCGCTTGTATATTGATGGATGGCTATTTGGGTCAGATGATGGAACCCGTCGAGTTACCTCCTTTCGCGCCTATTCGCACTGAAGCACCCTTGTGGGCTGTGGGAGCCACACACGCTGAAGGAACGCGTTCAGTACTCACTTCTATCAACATCAATCCAGCTATGCAAGAAATCTTCAACGTTAAGATGATGAGCCGCTGGCAACAAATCGAGAAAGACGAAGTTCGCTACAAGGGCTACTACCTGGAAGACGCAGAGTACATCGTGATTGGCTATGGAACAGCCGGCAGAATTGCCCTGACATCCGTACGAGCTGCCCGCGCCAAGGGCATCAAGGTTGGTCTGCTGCGCCCCATAACAGTTTCACCCTTCCCAGTAAAGGAATTGGACAGGTTGGTTCCTGGTAAAAAAGGAGTCCTGGTAGTTGAAATGAACAATGGTCAAATGCTGGACGATGTTTCAGCGATTGTTGCCAAACGCATTCCAGTCCATTTTTATGGTCGAATGGGTGGTGTGGTGCCTTACCCGGATGAGATCGATGCTGCAATCTACGAAATGATTCATGGCGACCATGATGTCAACCGGGATGCCCGAGGTCTTTGGTTGGCAAAAATGCGCGAATTAGTTGGAACAGGAGCCTGAGATGCTTGATTCTGATGTTAAATTGATCTACGAACGCCCACATGGTTTCACCGATGTAACCACCCACTATTGCCCTGGCTGTACTCACGGTGTCGCTCATCGCTTGATCGCGGAAGTTTTGGAAGAAATGGGCGAGCTGGACAACACCATTGGTGTGGCACCGGTCGGCTGTTCAGTTTTTGCTTATAACTATTTCGATTTTGACTTTGTTGAAGCTGCTCACGGCCGTGCACCTGCCATGGCAACCGGCATCAAGCGCACTCTGCCAAACAAAATCGTTTTCACCTATCAGGGTGATGGTGACCTGGCATCCATGGGTATGGGCGAGATCATCGCGGCCGCTGCACGTGGAGAACAAATTACTGTTTTCTTTATCAACAACACCAACTACGGCATGACCGGTGGTCAGATGGCGCCCACCACACTCCCGGGTCAGAAAACCAGCTCTTCCCCACTCGGACGCGACGTGGAAACCCAGGGTTATCCCATCCGAACTGCTGAACTGATGTCTTCCCTGGACGGAGCCTCATTCGTCGTTCGGCGCAGCTTGCACGATGCGCGCAATATTCGCAATGCCAAAAAAGCTATACGAACCGCTTTTGAAGTGCAAAAACATGGGATGGGCTTCTCATTCATCGAGCTGCTTTCCACCTGCCCCACCAACTGGGGGCTGACACCGGTCAAGGCTCGGGATTGGCTGCGGGAATACATGATCCCCCAATATCCAATCGGCGATTTCAAAATTTCATCGTCTGTTGAAGAAATGGTAAAAGGAGGCTAAACGATGCAATCAGAAGTAATCATCTCTGGATTTGGTGGTCAGGGCACACTCTATGCTGGACAGGTTTATGCCTACGCAGGAATGGACGAGGGTAAACATGTCACCTGGATTCCTTCTTATGGTCCTGAAATGCGCGGTGGCACTGCCAACTGTACCGTGGTAATTTCAGATGAGGAAATTGGCTCACCCAGCGCACTGCACCCCCGGGCCGTGATTGCACTCAATCTGCCTTCCTTGGATAAGTACGAGCCGCTGGTTGCTCCGGGTGGTTTTCTGATCGTAAACGAATCGATGGTCAACCGCGAGCCAACCCGCACAGATATTCATTGGCTGATGATCCCGGCAAACGACATCGCCCGCGAACTCGGCAATGAACGCGTAGCCAACATGATTTTATTGGGCGCCTTGGAAGCCAATATGAGTGTTTTGCCTGAAGGCGCTCTTGAACGAGCCCTGCAAGCGCACACCGCTGAAAGGCTGAAAAAATTTATTAACTTGAACATTGAAGCCATGCACAGAGGCGCGGAATACAAAGTCGATTAAGCAATTAGTCCTGGAATATAGACCCGAAGAAAAACTTTCTTCGGGTTTTTTTCTATGATTGATCGAGCCGTTTTGCCAGCGAAACGCATGTACAAGTATAATTTCAGGAATGGACACGGACTTTTCACCTCCAAAAGGCAGAAGCCTTGCTATCAACGCGCTTGTCACAGCCCTTCTGATTGCTGGCATCCTCTTTTTGCTCATCAGTGGGTCGATGAGCGGGCAGGGATGGTTATCTAGCATCTTTATTGTGGTTGGGTTGTCTCTCCTGGTTCCGCTTGCTTTGGTAATTTACCGAATCATCACAATCTCAACCACAGTTTACAGCCTGACCCAGGAAGCTCTGGAAGTTAAATGGGGCTTGCGGCGCGAATTGATACCCATTCGTGAGATCGCATGGGTGCACCCCGTCAGCGATTTCGAAACCCCACTGCCTTTGGGCTTTACCCTTGTCAGAGGCTCGTACTATGGGGAAACCAATATTAATGGTCTGGGCAAAACCCTTTTCGTTGCAACGGCACCTGAGCAGATGGTGCTGGTCAAACTCAGCGAAGCGTACCTGGTCGTCTCACCGGAAGAAAAGCTTGCGTTTACTGAAGCGTTTAAGCAGCTCTCACAACTGGGAAGCCTTCAACAAATTCAACCTGAATCTGAGAACTTGAGAATGCTCTGGCGGCGGGTGATGGATGATCGCGTTGCCAAGCAGCTGCTCTTGGGTACTGCAATTAGCTTTTTGGTGCTGCTGCTATCGACAGCAATCATCGTCGGCCTGCTCCAGCAGGTTGTTTGGGTAAGCATGGAAACGGTGCCCTCCTCAAGGCTCTTTCTGCTAGCGCTGATCGGCTTGTTTTTCAGCATTCTGAATACTTTGACCGGACTTTTCATGTACCTGCAGGAGAGAGCCGGCAAAGCCGTGGTCTACTTGATTTTGGGATGGTCGATTTTGATCAACCTTATTCTGACCCTTGCGATGATTTTCATGAGTATCTGAACAGGCAAGATCACAAAAACGGGGTGAAAATGAGAATATATTTTGTGATGGATAATAACTTGACAGATCCCAGCTATGCTATAATCGTTATTCTGATGGAGTGTCGATGCACACCGTTATTATGCTATGGAAATTAAGCGCACTTTACCAACCGATCACAAGCGGTGGTTAGCGTTTGTTGTGGGGTTCCTTGCCTTGAGCCTGATT
>CAZDPK010000065.1:0-10158 GCA_964507335.1 uncultured Anaerolineaceae bacterium
AAGAACGCTACACCCGCCGCCTGGCTGAATATGAAGCCCAGACTGAATTCATTGAAAAGCAGGAAGATTACATTCGCAAAAACCTGGGCACTCAAAACAATAACCAGGCTCGGGGTCGCCAGCGTCGGCTCGAACGGCTGCTTGAAGACAGCCGCCTTACAGCCCCCAAGAGTCACACCCGCCCCATGCATTTGCGTCTTAAGACCATCGGTCGTTCAGGCGATTTGGTTTTGCGCACATACGACCTGCAGGTTGGTTATGAGGACGAAGGTCGCCCGCTTTTCACCAGTCCTGATCTCATCCTGGAGCGCGGCGAATGTGTGGCGCTCATCGGCCCCAATGGCGCTGGAAAAACTACTTTTCTGAAAACGATTCTTGGGCAAATCCCGGCTTACAGCGGCAGCACCCTGCTGGGAGCCAGCCTGAAGGTGGGTTACTTTGCCCAGGCACATGAAGACCTTGACCCGACCAATGACCTGATCCAGGAGATCAACACCGTCGCGGCAAACATGCTTCCGGCTGAAGCGCGAAATTACCTTGCTCGCTATGGTTTTCAGGGCGACCAGGTTTTTGATCGTGTTGCCACGCTTTCGGGTGGCGAACGCGGTCGTCTTGCCCTGGCAAAGTTAGCGCTTTCCGATGCGAACCTGCTTCTCCTCGACGAACCGACCAACCACCTCGACTTACCCACACAGGAAGTGTTGCAAGATGTCCTGGCGCACTACCCTGGCACGATTCTGCTGGTTTCTCATGACCGTTATCTGATCGATGCTCTGGCAACCCAGATTTGGGAACTTCTGCCCGCCCAGGAAAGTCTGCGAGCTTTCAAAGGCAGCTATTCGGAGTATAAAGAGTTCCTGAACAATCGCACCAGGCTTGAAACCACACCCATCGATGGCGTAGAAAACCACAATATCAGCGATGAAAAACCAGTTCAAAAAGGGCTCAGCCGTAATCAACGCCAGCAGTTACAGAAGAAAATTGCCGCAGTGGAAGCCAAAGTACATTCTGCCGAAATAGAAAAAGCAACCTGGGAAGCTCAACTTGCCTCCCCGCCGGTGGACCCTCGCAAACTGCAGAAAATCACAGATGCTTACCAGTCTGTCAGCCAGCGTCTTGAAGAATTGCTGGCTGAATGGGAAACCCTCGCTAAAGCATTACACGAGGCCGATTCTCAATCTGCGTTTTCATAAAGTTTTGTCATCCCGATCATCGTTTGTCATCCTGATATCGCCTATCTGTCATCCTCAGCGCTGAGAAGGATCTAAGCATGCCATTCTTCAGCAAGATATTAGGCGTACCAAGTGTGGTATTTGAGCGGTTACGGTCTGCAAGCAGACAAATCGGATAACTATGATGAAATTGTGTCCTCGAACCTTGCCGAAGGCTTGGCAAACGAGAATCAGGCACTATCGAAGCGTAACTGAGCTTAATTCTGTCGATTTTGTTTGACTCTATACCCAAAACATCCTATAATAAAGTTACTATGCAGGAGTTAGCTTGATACGCACCATCTGTGCGCTTATGGAGTTCTCAAATAAGACACTCGCCGCTTATTATCGGCGCGTGTTTTTGTTTATATTACAAGAAACGGAGCCTCTACACTATGGACAGTGGATTAATCGGTAAAATCGAGAAGGCTAAACGCTATGCGGAAGAACGCGACCGCATTCAAATCAACAATTTTGAAGCAAATTTTAAAGGTGAAAATAACGACCATACCGTCACTTACAAAGATGGAGCATGGGGTTGTACTTGTAACTACTTCCAGGCTCATGGCATTTGTGCCCATACCATGGGGCTGGAACTCATCCTTGAGGGCATGGTTACCCCTCACGAAGATATTTCGATTTAACTAAACGGGGGTCTTTTTGCCCCACAATTTACTCTCCTTTCATCCTGAGAAATTTTCCAGGATAATTTGCATTAAATCAGTCAAGATTGGAGTCAAGATGAATGTAAGAATAGAAACCAGACCGGCCTTCAAAGTGGCCGGTTTAGCCCTTAAAAATGCCCAAAACGAAAACCTGCCCTCGTTGTGGGATCGTTTGTTTACCGAGTTTTCCATACCTCAGCTGCTGGGTTTGGGCAATGGAATGAGTTTTGGAACCTGTTATGACTATGTACAAGAGCCAATGTCTTTCTCCTATATGGCTGGGTTCGATCTGGCAGAGCCCGATCGTGCCGCAAAACTCGGGCTGGAGATCCTGGATGTCCCCTCGGCTGAATATGCCATATTCGAACTGCATGGCCCGGTTCCCACCTGCATCCATCAGGGCTGGGAGTACGCCATGGGCATCTGGCTGCCAGAGCATGGTTATCGCCACGCTGGTACGCCCGATTTTGAATATTATTTCGAAGGCGATCTAAACAGCCCCGATTACCAAATGGAACTATGGGTTCCAATTGCCAAAATCTAACTGATTTGGTTTTAACAATGAGACCGACTTGCTTCCAGGCGCTTTACTTGTAGTCATTTTTCAGTGTGCCTTAAGGTATAATCACACCAGGATAAATACACGAAATCATGCCTATTCTCAAGCCTCATGCCTTCGAATTTTTCAGCCACAGTGCGGAGCAAACTCTGCGGGTGGGTGTGCGTTTGGGCAATTTCATGCAAAAAGGCGATGTCATTTGCCTGGAAGGCGACCTTGGCTCTGGCAAGACTACTTTGGTACGCGGTATCGTCCAGGGCTGGGGTTCTGCAGACCGGGTTACCAGCCCAACTTACGTCATCATGAACGAATATCGTCATCCTACCGGGATGACCTTTTACCACTCCGATGCCTACCGACTGCTTCCAGACCAACCACTTGACAGCGCAATCCTGGAAGTTGACCATGCCTTATCCAACGGTGTTTTGGTTATGGAATGGGCAGAACGCATGAAATCCAGCTTGCCCGAGGAGAATCTTTGGATTGAGATGAATTGGATCAACCCGGAACAACGCCATCTCATTTTCACACCCAATGGCAAACGGTACGAACTACTGCTAAAAAAGCTGCAGAAAGCTTTGTTTGGAGCATGATATGTTAGTAGCAATCGACACTTCCACCCAATGGATCGGCATAGCGCTCTATGACGGCGTTCAAATCCTGGCAGAGCATAACTGGCGCAGCCAAAATTACCACACCATCGAATTGGTTCCCGCTATTGCAGATATGCTGGCAAAATGCCAGGTAAAACCTTCCCAGTTGACCGGGGTAGGTATAGCGCTTGGTCCGGGCTCCTTCACCGGTCTTCGCATTGGCCTCAGCGCTGCCAAAGGGCTCGCTCTTGGGCAGAATCTCCCTATTGCCGGCGTGCCCTCTCTTGAGATCCTGGTCGCTTCCCAACCCGGCGTGCGCCGCCCCATGATAGCCATGCTAAAAGTTGGTCGTGGTCGCTTTGCCTGGGCACGCTTCCGCTACACAAGACCCACTTGGGGTCAAATCTCTGAGACCAAAGTTGATGACATCAAAACCATTGCTGCCAGCATAACCTCACCCGTCTATGTCGTTGGTGAAATGAGCGCTGAGGAGCGCCAGGTCATGGGGCGTAAATGGAAGACCTCTCAGCTCGCTCCCGCCTCCCTCTGTGTTCGCAGAGCGTCTGTTCTGGCAGAACTCGCCTGGCAAAAATTGCAGGATGGACATGCAGACGATATAGTTAGCCTGTCCCCCATTTACGTGCACACCCTCAGCAACGTTCCCGATTAGCCTGAATTATGGACGATACTTTCACGATCCGACCCATGCGCCAGGACGATTTGGCAATGGTCAGCTTGCTGGACAAGCTCAGCTTCACTGAACCCTGGCCCAAAAACACTTTCGCTTACGAACTGACCACTAATTACAGCATCTGCCAGGTTGCGGTCGATCTTTCTGGTAACGTGCTTGGCGCTATTGTCGTTTGGCTGGTGGTCGATGAAGCTCATGTTGCCACCATTGCTGTCCATCCAGACCATCGTCAAAAAGGGATCGGTGCTGGTCTTCTGGCAAATGCCCTTCTGATCGCCTCTTACCGTGGAGCTCTCACCTCGCTTTTGGAAGTCCGGGTGAGCAACCTGCCCGCCATCAAACTTTATGAACGCTTCGGATACCAGGTTGATGGCGTTCGAAAAAATTATTATCAAGACAACCAGGAGGATGCCCTTCTATTGTCACTTTCCCACCTGGATAAGGAGCAATTAAGGAACTTTTTTCCACCAAATTGCGTCTAGAACAATACTTTACGGTAAAATCCTTAACGAGTGTTTTTTATGCTTGCACAACACAGATTACAAGAAATTCGTCAAGAAGTCACAACATGCCAACTCTGCCAACTGGCAAGAGAACGGTTGAATGCCGTGCCTGGAGAAGGTCCTTCCAAGGTCGATATAATGTTTATTGGCGAAGCTCCTGGTTTTCATGAAAACCGACAGGGCAAACCTTTTGTTGGTCAGGCTGGGCAATTCTTGGACGAACTGCTCCAGGCTGCCGGGGTGGACCGCGAGCGTGTCTACATCACCAACGTGGTCAAATGCCGTCCACCCAACAATCGCGACCCGTTGCCCGAAGAGCTCAAAGCCTGTCAACGCTACCTTGATGAACAGATCGCTCTGCTTGATCCAGAAGTTATTGTCACCCTGGGACGCATTTCAATGGCAAAATTCATCACCGACGGGCGTATCAGCGCGATCCATGGGCGCACCCATAATGTCAACGGTCGAAAGGTGGTCACAATGTACCATCCTGCAGCCGCTTTGCATCAGCCCGCCCTTCGTCAGACTTTGATTGAAGATTTTGCCCGCTTAAAGAAGTTCATCAGCACCAAAAGCACTCCTCCTTCCACCCAGAAGGATCCAGAACCAGTAGTGCTGCCTGCGACCCCAGAGATTACACCCTCAGTCACAAATCAGGCAAGCAATAAAAACGAAGAAAAAACAATCCCAAGCGAATCAGAAGAACAGAAGCCGCCCGAACAACTCAGCCTGTTTTAATTGAGGCAGCCTCTGTGAGGTAAAAATGGTAAAAGAAGACTTAATTCAAGATATTCAAAAAAAACGTGCGAACATCTCAGTACTTGGTCTCGGTTATGTCGGGTTGCCCCTGGCGATCACCTTTGCCAATGCCGGCTTCAATGTGACCGGTATCGACCCCAACGAAGAAAAAGTCGAAATGCTCAACCGGGGTGAAAGTTACATCTCGGATATCACCAACGCCCAGTTGCGCAAACATATCGACTCTGGTCGCCTGCGTGCCACCACCGATTACTCTGTTCTGGCAGAAATCGACGCTGTCTCCATCTGCGTTCCTACTCCACTGCGCAAAACCGGCGATCCCGACATGTCTTTCATCGCCAGCGCCAGTGAACAAATCGCTCCCTACCTGCACCGCAGCATGATTATCGTGCTCGAGTCCAGCACCTATCCCGGCACCACCCGCGAGTTTGTTTTACCCAAACTTATCGCTGAGCGCAAGCTCCGGGTAGGTGAAGACTTCTTCCTTGCTTTCTCGCCCGAACGGGTGGACCCTGGTCGCAAAGATTTCACCACCGTCAACACTCCCAAAGTGCTGGGCGGTATCACCCCTGCCTGCACCGAAGTAGCGGAAGCCTGGTACGAGCAAGCCATCGAGACTGTCGTCTCCGTTTCCACCGCCGAAGTGGCTGAAATGGCAAAACTGCTCGAAAACACCTTCCGCATGATCAACATCTCCATGGTCAACGAGCTTGCCCAGATGTGCGAGCGCCTGGATATCGATGTTTGGGAAGTGATCGATGCCGCTGCTACCAAACCTTTTGGTTTTATGAAGTTCACACCCGGACCCGGTCTGGGTGGGCATTGTATCCCGATCGACCCGCTCTACCTCTCCTGGAAGATGAAAACCCTCAATTACACCGCTCGCTTCATCGAACTGGCATCCGAGATCAACACTAACATGCCTCGCTACGTCGTGAGCCGTATTCAAGATGCCCTAAATCGCTATAAAAAGCCACTCAACGGCAGCAAGGTTCTCATCCTCGGTGTCGCCTACAAACCTAACATCAACGATATGCGCGAATCCCCAGCGCTGGATATTATCCATCTCCTGCGAGAAAAAGGCACGCTTGTCACCTATTACGACCCCTTCGTTCCCGAGCTGGATCTTGATAACATCCACATGAGCTCAGAAAAAGAGTTGGTTGCCAGCGTGGAGAATGCCGACCTGGTCGCCATCATCACCAACCATGCCAAAATCGATTACAACTTGGTCGTCGAAAAAGCCCAGCTGGTATTCGACGCCCGTAATGCCACCAAGGATGTACCTAAAGCCAATTTGAAGGTAATCAAACTCTGATGAGCACCTATATCGTCACCGGCGCGGCTGGTTTTATCGGTTCCAAAGTCACGGATGCCCTTCTTTCGCAAGGGCACCAGGTTCTTGGTGTCGATAATCTTTCCGCTGCCTATGACGTGCGCATGAAGCAGCACCGCCTCGAATCGCTGCTTTCTCACCCTGCCTTCACTTTTCTGAAAGCCGATATTGCCGACCAGGCAATCATTGACCAGCTCACGCAAGCCGTTCCGCATGCCCAGGCAGTCATCAACCTGGCTGCCATGGCTGGCGTGCGCCAAAGCACATCAGACCCCTGGAGCTACCTCTACACAAACACGCTCGGCACCCTAAACCTGCTCGAATACACCCGCCGGCAAGCCGTGCCTAAATTTATCCTCGCCTCAACCTCCAGCCTCTATGGCGCAGATGGCACACCGCCTCATTCGGAACTCGCCCCCACCGATCGTCCCCTGGCTCCTTACGCTGCCAGCAAGAAGGGCGCGGAAGCCTTCGCCTACTCTTATCATCACCTCTACGGCATCGATATTTCCGTCGTGCGCTACTTCACTGTCTACGGTCCTGCTGGTCGCCCCGATATGTCCATGTTCCGCTTTTGCCAGTGGATCGCCGAAGGCAAGCCTGTCACCATCAATGGCACTGGCGAACAGTCGCGCGGATTCACTTATGTGGACGATATCGCCGCTGGTACGCTGCTGGCGCTCAAGAATGTAGGCTACGAAGTCTTCAACCTGGGTGGGCACGAGGTGATGAGCATCAATGAAATCATTGATTTGCTCGAACAGCTGCTGGGCAAAAATGCCAACCGCGTTTACGCCCCTGTGCATCCGGCGGATGTCTTTAGTAATGTCGCCGATGTCAGCAAAGCCCGTGCCATGCTGGGTTGGGAACCGCATGTCGGTCTGCATGAAGGCGTGCAAAACCTGGTCAATTGGTACCTCGCCAACCGCTCCTGGGTAAAAGACATTATTACTGATTAGTTCATAGGAAGCAGTTGCCTATCAGCTATGAGCTGTCAGCTGCAGGTCGAGCAGAGTGCCCCTGTGCCCGCGAAGCAGCATATTGGTTCCCCAGCCAGGGGTTTCTTCTTTGGTGGTCAAACCGCGAAGTATTGGCGCGCTGATGTATTCTTGCCAAGTAGAGTGTTTAGCAGGTCCTGAATACCGCACAACCAATAATTGTATAATGTTTAACAAATTGTTATAATAAAAATAATTCTCAGCCACTATCACTTTCATGGAGCATGGGGTGAATATCGATTTGTTATTCTCGTCCCACATCATAACTTCAGTTCTAGCTAGCCTGATTGTTGCTGCATTGGCGGCATACAGTTTTAAGCAGCGCGATATGCCTGGTGCCCTGGCATTTTCTATTGCCTGTACTCTGGGGCTGTTGTGGCTGCTTGGTATGATCTTTGAGGATGTCGCCCCAGCTGTTGAAACAAAAATTTTCTGGCGAAAGTTCCAGGCGATGTGGCAGTTGTCGTCTGCAACTGCTATTACGATCTTCCTCTTGGAATTTGCCCAACATAAGCGCTGGACCACGCGTAGAAATTTGATCCTGTTATCAATTCCACCCATCCTGGTCGCTGCCCTGATCCTCACCAATAATTTCCATTACCTATTTTGGGAAGGTTTCGTTTTTGATGATGTGCTCGTGGCAATTCCCGGTCCACTTCTGAACTATTTTGTTGCTTATGTTTACGTAAATTTCTTGTTTAACCTGGTTATTCTTGTTTGGTTATTCATCCACTCACCTCAAAACCGTTGGCCTGTGTCATTCATAATCATTGGTCAAGCGATAATGCGATTCTTGTTCTTTTTTGAGTTATCCAACCAGGCTCGCGCAGAGATCCCATTGTCGCCGATAGGCATCACTTTTACTTCAATTACTTACGCGATCGTTCTATTTCGCTTTCGCATATTCGGACCACTGTCACGGGCACGTCAGGTGTTGCACGAGACAATACCCATCGGAATCGTCATCCTGGACGAAAAAGAAAGGATTAGAAGCCTTAATCCCGCTGCAGAAAAAATCTTTCAGACCAGTAATAGATCCGCAAAGGGAAGAGGGATAAAAGAACTGATTTTAGCCTTTCCGCTCGAGTCGCCCATAGGAGCACAAGATCAACAAATCGAATTTAGCCTCACATCAAATCAGAAAACACAATTTTATGAGATGTCCATCTCAAATTTACAAAATTGGCGCAACTCAATAATTGGCAAACTGCTGTTGATCACCAATATCACTGAGCAGCGCAAAGTACAGCAGCAATTTATGGATCAACAACGCGTTCTAGCAACCTTGAATGAGCGTGAGCAGTTAGCGAGGGAATTGCATGACGACTTTGCTCAAGTACTGAGTTTTATTAACATCCAATGCCAAACGATCTCTCGTTTATTACGAACGGGAGATGACGCAACTGCCACTAACTATCTGGAAAAGCTGGTTGAGGTGGCAAATGGCGTCGATATCGATATCCGTGATTCAATCCAGGGTATGCGAGCAACGATTCTAGAGGATGGGTTTTTATTGACCCTGAAAAAATTCCTTGCAAGATTTGAAAGGGATTATTCGATCCAAACGGAAATCATTAACGCTGAAATATTGCGCGAGAAAGGCTTAACGCCAATGGTTGAGATCGAGTTATTCCGCATAATACAGGAAACACTAACAAACGTTCGCAAACATGCGGATGCAAATTCGATCAAGATAAGATTTGATTCAGTGGATAGTTTTCTGAACGTTTCCGTCCAAGACAATGGACATGGTTTTGATCTGGAGGAACACGGCTCTGTGCAAGGCAACCATTTCGGATTGCAGATGATGCGAGAAAGAGCAGAGGTGGTTGGTGGCAGTGTCCAAATGGATTCTCAAAAAGGGCAGGGAACTACAGTCAGGATCGTGGTTCCAGCCTTGAAAGAGGACGTGGCATGAAACCTCAATTCAAACTTCGCGTATTGTTGGTGGATGACCACAACCTCTTTTTGGAAGGGCTCACCAACCTACTCAAATCAGAAGGCATCCAGGTTTTGGGTACTGCACATGATGGCTTTGAAGCGCTGGCAAAAGCACGTCACAGCAAGCCGGACCTCATTTTAATGGATATCCATATGCCGGATTGTGACGGAGTTTCCGCCACACGATTGATTAAAGCTGAAATGCCTGAGGTCAAAATCGTAATGCTGACCATGTCCGAGGACGAGGAAGATCTGTTTGAAGCAGTGCGCAGTGGCGCTTCAGGCTACCTGCTAAAAAATCTGGACGCGGCACAATTTCTTGATTATCTTTTGGATCTACAAAAAGGTCATGCGCCGTTTTCACCAGGGCTGGCTGATAAAATACTCAACGAATTTTCCCTCCAAACAAGCAAACCGATGCAGCCCGAAGTCAAAGATGGATCGGACGATCTCTTGCAAAAACCAGTGGATGAATGTGGTTTGACAGCCCGGCAAATGCAGATCCTGACACTCGTCGCCCAGGGGCAAACTTATCGGGAAGTGGCAGGTACCTTGAATATTTCTGAGCGTACGGTTAAATATCATATGGGGGAGATTCTCTACTGTCTGCACCTGCAGAATCGAGCCCAGGTGATCGCATTCGCTGCCCGAAGTGGATTAATCCGCCCCAAACATTAATCTATTCAAAAAAATATTCCTAAATACAGTCTAAAAGCAAAGACTGTACTTTTTTTTTGTTCAGACTGTACGTTTGGTCATATCTTATCGGGGGAAAATTTAATAGACTCTAAGTACATCGAATATATAGAAAACTTTACCTGGGTGACAAGATAGCGTCGATCTATGTAATATCCCGATCCTTAAAAGCACAAGAGTAAATAAGAACCTCGATCATCTCTTTC
>CAZDPK010000066.1:0-9819 GCA_964507335.1 uncultured Anaerolineaceae bacterium
CTGATCCACCTGCGGGCGCATGGCGGTATCGACATCGATGATGTCAGCTTCACCAGCCTGGAGCATCGCAAAGCGGGTACCGAATTCAGGTACGATCTTGATTGCGACACGTTCGGTCTTGGCGGGCTCGCCCCAATAACTCTCGAAGGCGGTCATGACAATTTCCTCACCAGGAGTCCAGTGATCCAGTCTGTAAGGACCGGTACCATTGGTAATGGCACTGAAGGGATTGTCGGCGGAAACCATAGCGTAGTTATTCTGCCAGGTATCACATTCGCCGTTCCAACCACCGTTTTCAACAACCCATTCTTTGTCCATAATGGAACCCCAGCCCTGGGCGATGGTGGCCAACCATGGGCCCCAGCCTTGTGCAAGGGTGATGGTGACGGTGTTCGCGGCATCATCGGTAGCGAAATGAGAGTAAACGGTCTCGCAGGCTCCAACCAATGTCTCTGCAGGATTAGCAACCAAAGTCTCACGGCTATCAGCAGAAGCAAAATCATCTACGATACCTGTGATGTCATCGATGCCAACACCGAGAATAGGCTCAGCCAGCAGCCACTGCGGTGAGGAATAACCACCCTGCAGTAAACCGCGGACAAAGGAGTAAACAACATCAGTGGGGGTCAAATCGCCACCTTCGTGGAATTTGACACCATCGCGGAGCTTGAAGGTCCAGACAGTACCATCTTCAGAAACTTCCCAGGATTCGGCTAATTGACCGACAAATTTGTCAGTCGCGATGCCATCATAGTACACCAGGGTTTCGTAAATGTTCTGGATAACTTCGCCACTGGCGGTATCGTAGCTCAAAGCTGGATCCAGCGTATCTGCGTCACCAATGCTGGCATTGACGATCGTTGTGGGGTCAGCGCCGCCGTTCTTGGTTATGGTCTTGTAATCTTCGCCGGAGAAAATCGGGTTCATAACACGCCCGGAAAGCCAGGTCTGTTCGTAACCGTGGCTGGTCACCAAAACTACAGGGATACCAACCGCTTCATCAAAGTAAAGCTTGTTGAAATCCTGGTAAATGGCATGCCGTTCAGCAGGATCAACTTTAGTTACACCTTCGTCCAGGAGGGCTTTGAATTGGACTCTCAGGTCTTCAGGCAGGTTCTGGCGAGCGCCATAGGTGCCGGTAGTGTAGGGTTGGTACCAGTTGTGGGCATCGTGAATATCTTCCTGCCAGCCAGCAACCATGATGGGGAGTTTGTGGGCGCGCTGGGCAGCCAGGTAGGCTGGCCAGGGCAGACCAAGAACTTCAATGACAAATTTCTCATTGATCTCGGCCAGGTTATTCTGCAGAATTTCAGCATAGGTCTGGCGAGTGGCATTACCAGTGTTGTAACCCATCTGAAGTCTGAAACCCATTTCCCAGATATCGTCAGGATCTTCACCAGCAGGAATACCGTCTTTATCGACGTCAGCCAGTTTGAATTCTTCAGCAGCTTTTTCGAGGTCTAAAGTGAAGTACTCGGCATCGGGATCGTAACCGGGCATACCAATCAGGGACAGAACCTTGGATTGTACAGCTTCGCCCTGGTAGATTTCATCGATGACAGCATCCCAATCGAAGGCGTATGCAAAACCGCGTCGAACATGGACGTCATCAAAAATTGTGGGGGGTGCGCCGTTGCCATCCAGCATATTCGAACCAAGATATTGGCTCTGTGAGACTGGTTCTTCCACGACGGGTTCTTCCACCACTGGTTCTTCCACGACGGGTTCTTCCACCACGGGTTCTTCCACAACGGGTTCCACCACTGGTTCAGCCACAGGGGCTGGGGTTTGGCAGGCTGCCAATAACATACCGACAACCAATACCAAAGCAATTAATACAGAAAACTTACGCATTTTTCTCCTCCTTGAGAGAATGATTTTTGGATTAACTTGGTTTTGTCAATCTTTTATAGTGATTTTTCCTCAGTTAGCACCTCCTTTGAATGAGTGGGCAACTCAACCTTGAAGCATTCTACAAAATGTCCGGGCAAGACTTCACGAAATTCAGGTCTACCCTTTTCACATTCTTGATCTGCCAAGGGACAACGGGTTCTAAAGCGACAGCCTGACGGCGGATTAGCCGGTGACGGCACATCGCCTTCCATAACGATACGGCTGCGCTTGCGATAATGGTCGGGGTCAGGAACTGGAATGGCGGAGAGCAGAGCCTTCGTATATGGATGCAATGGATTGTTGTAAATCTCGTTGCGATCAGCCAGTTCAACGATAATTCCCAGGTACATAACTGCAACACGGTCGCTGATATGCCGGACCATGGAGAGGTCGTGAGCAATAAACAAATAGGTAAGATTAAGTTCTTTTTGCAGATCCTCAAATAAGTTGACGATCTGTGCCTGGATGGAAACATCCAGAGCGGAAATTGGCTCATCACAGACGATGAAAGCCGGGTTCAATGCCAGTGAACGCGCAATACCAATGCGTTGTCGCTGTCCACCGGAAAATTCGTGAGGAAAGCGATGGATAAAGTCGGGATCCAGGCGGACCAGGTTCATCAAATCCTTCACACGTGCATCAATCTCTTTGCCCGTTGCCAGCCCAAAAGCTACAAGAGGCTCCGCAACGATATCGCGCACGGTCATGCGTGGGTTCAGACTGGCGTAAGGGTCCTGGAAAATCATCTGGATTTCCTGCCGCATCAGGCGCATTGGCTCTTCTTTGAGGCTCACCAGGTCAATATCCTGAAAATAGATATGACCAGCGGTAGGCTTATATAGCTGCACGATAGCCCGTCCGGTTGTTGTTTTTCCGCAGCCGGATTCTCCCACCAAACCAAGCGTTTCACCCTTTTGGATCTCAAAGGAGACCCCGTCCACAGCTTTAACAGAACCAACCTGCCGGCGAATGACGCCGCGGTAAATTGGAAAATGAACTTTAAGGTCTTTTACTGTGATCAAGGTTTCGTTACTATTCTGCATCACGCACGCTCCCATCTTCCATATTGACCCAGCAAGCCGCCCGATGACCTTCCTCAATGGGCAGTAACGGAGGATTTTCCATTCTGCATTTCTCGATTACCCATTTACAACGTGGGGCAAATGGGCAAGAGTGAGGTTTTTTATAAAGCATCGGAGGCATACCATCGATGGAATACAAGCGTTTACGTCCTTCAGCTTGAATCTGGGGCAAGCTGCCCAGCAGACCGACGGTATAAGGATGAGAAGGTCTGCGATACAATTCGTCGATCAGAGCTTCTTCAATGACAAACCCGCCATACATCACATTCACACGGTGAGCGATGCTTGCAACCACACCCAGATCATGCGTGATCCAGATAATTGCCATACCAACTTCTTCACGTAAACGGATTACCAAATCCACTATTTGTGCCTGGATGGTCACATCCAATGCCGTGGTTGGCTCATCGGCAATCACGATCTGAGGAGCGCAGCTGAGCGCCATGGCAATCATTACGCGCTGTCGCATACCACCGGAATACTGGTGCGGGTAGTCCTTTAAGCGATCTGCTGCTTTTGGTATGCCGACTTGCTCAAGCAGTTCAATCGAGCGGGCACGTGCTCGCTCCTGGGAGAAACCCAAATGCAGCATCAGGGGCTCTGCCAACTGCTTACCAATCGTCATTACCGGGTTCAAGGAGGTCATTGGATCCTGGAAAATCATAGATATCTGACCGCCTCTGACTTGGCGAATGTCGTCATTACTCATCTGGAGCAAGTCCTGACCTTTGAACATGGCCTTTCCAGCCACGATCTTACCAGGGGGTTGTTGGATGAGGCGAAGGATAGATAACATTGAGACGCTTTTGCCACAACCGCTTTCGCCGACAATTCCCAGCGTCTCCCCTTCGTTGAGTTTAAAGTCGACGCCGTTGACGGCATGAACAATTCCTTCGGGGGTGTTGAACTGCGTCTCCAGTCCTTGTACATTCAGTATTTCACTTGTCATCAATTTGTCCTTAATTGAACTTTTATTGGCCTTTGTCGTGGAAAATGTGCCTTAGATTTTTAGGTTGCGAAATTAATTGGAATATCGATTGGCAAGATTATATCATTATTGAAAATGTCAATTCTGTTATTTTTTTTTGGTCCCATGGCAAAATTCTCAGTGCGGTTGAATCGCAAATGGGTGATTTCACAGAAAGTAGGTTGTGAGTAGACAATGTGACAGAGCGCATATTTGCCGTTAAAATCGACCAACACTTTTATTAATCCAAGGTAGTTGTCTGCAGAAACCAAGGTCAAAGTATACGGCTGAAGTACCAACTCATCCAAAGGACGGACGATACTCAGGCGCATCTTTCTAGCTTCCAGTTTGTCAACCTCCTGGTTGTAATAGGTGGCTCCGTTTTGTAGAAGCGTGTCAATCATGACAATCGGCTCACGAAAATGGCTGGTCATCAGCAAATCACCTGAAAAACCAGCACCTGTCATGATCGCCGTACAAATAATGAAGGGAATCATCGCGCCGAGTGGTCCAGCAGAAGCTAAGCTCTGATCGATGAGCAGGTTTTCCAGGATCCCGCATAAGATGCAGGTGAAACCAATCGCAAAAATCCCATAAAACCAATAGTGACCGATGTTCGTCAATTCCTGGAATTTAATAACCGGGATAAACTCAGGGAGGAGTTTGCTGGTTAACCAGGGTGCCAATTTAATGGGAACATTGATGACTGTGTAGGTAAATAGAACAGCCAATCCAGCCCAGAGAGAAAAACCCAATAATCCGTTCTCATATTTTGCTGTCAGGAAGCCTGCTAAAACTGCAGCAGGCACGCAAATCAGAAATGCAGGAAGGATCTTGAGAAAAGGCAGCGAAACATTAGACCGCACCAAGATGACAGCATCCAGCCCCCAGGCTGCCAGTGTAAAGAACAATCCGGCGATCAGTCCATATACTATGCCAAGGTTTGTTCGCTTCCGCGAAAAACTGCTGTTCATCTTACAAGTATATCCCAAATGATAAATTTTTTTAAACCGCTATTTATTAAACATTACGATTTGTTCCGTTTGACAAACAGGCTGACAAGGGCTACACTTATTACCAAATTATTCGACTATACGAAATCTTGGAGTCAAAATGAACCAGAAAAACGAATCTATCAGCGCGCATATAACGGAGAGCACACTGCTCCAGCCGGCTATTCAAGCCTGGAAGTTTTTCTTACGTGATCAAGGACGCTCACACCACACACTCAAAGCCTTTGAAGCTGACATGATGTTGCTGGAAGATTTCATGCCTACTGATAAACAAATCGGACAAATCTCGACTAAAGACCTCGAAGATTATCTGACCTGGCTCGAAAAAGACCGCGGAATCCCCTGCAGTCCAAAAACACTCTCCCGCAGGATCACGTCGCTCAAGTCCTTCTTCCGCTGGCTGACTCAAAATGCGGTTATCTCAGTCGATCCGGCTGAAAAACTGATTCAAAAGACCGTAACCAGCCCACTGCCGACTGTCCTTACCGCCAAAGAGCTTGAAGTCGCACTTGACGCTGCTGATTCCATCCGCACGTCTGCCAGTGCTGACCCACGACCTTACGTTTTACTGCTCCTGGTATTGGAGACAGCGTTGAAGAAGGGTGAATGTCTGAACCTGAAAACCAATCATCTTGAATTGGGCAACTCCGAAGAAGCTTACGTCTTCGTTCGTTACCCCAACCAACGCTATCGTTTTAAGGAACGCAAAATTATGGTTTCCCCACAATGGGTGGACGCCTACAATCAATATGCTGAAAAATACCAAATCAAAGATCAGGTCTTTCCCTGGTCTCAAAGACGCCTGGAGTACCTGCTCGAAGACATTACCAACGCAGGCAAAATGGACAAACACATCAGTTTCGACATGTTGCGTTGGACCAGCGCTCTCAATGACCTTTCAAAGGGTGTGGAGCAGGACAAGATTCGACAAAAGCTCGGCATTTCAAAAATTCAATGGCGAGAAGTAAAAAGCAAACTGCGCAACCTGGCGCTGCAAAATGGATATACGCTGCCAGCAGAGGAAACTGATCAGGGCTAAATCTCGCCCCACTAATAGGAACAAAATGGAATATTCAACTCGTAACGAACGCAAACGCGGTTTCCGCTTCGGCTGGATACTGCTCTTTCTAAGCCTCGCCTTGGTCGCTCTGGCAGGCATTAGCATCAATAAAGTCCGCAACGGTCAGCCTGGTTTTATGACCAATCTGTGGGAAAAAGACACCAACACTGAACCCGACGTCTACCTGGATGGCAGTGCTCTGACCCTGCCCATACCAGGCTATGTTAAAACTGTCATGCTGTTGGGGTCAGATTATCAGCCTTCCATCGGCTTCCGGACCGATGTGATGCTGCTGGTTGCCATGGACACCAGGACCAGCGAGTTTCACCTGCTTTCTTTTCCCCGCGATCTGTGGGTGAACATCCCTGGTGTAGGTCCGCAGCGTCTCAATACAGCCTTGCCTTTTGGCGGAACAGAGCTGCTCAGTGACACACTGGCGCTCAACTTCGGTTTCAGACCGGACAATTTTGCCATGGTGGATTTTGACGGCTTCAAGCACATCATTGACGTGATGGGCGGCATCGATGTTGACGTGGAAAAATACATGGAAGACGAATGCTGGCTGAATGATACCGGCTGGTGTGTGATCCAGCCCGGCAGGCAATTCATGACCGCCGGTGATGCCTTTTGGTATGTGCGCGCCCGCAAGAATACCTCTGACTTCGACCGCAACCGCCGTCAGCAAGAGGTCATCAAGGCTATCGTTAGTAAAGCTTTGCGACCTACCGAATTGCCCAACCTGGGTAGAGTCTTCAAAGCAGCCGCCCAAACAGTGCAGACGGACTTGAAAGTGACGGATATGTTCCTGTACGTTGTACCGCTTTCCAAGTTTTTCAATGGACCGGATATCACCAGCTATCAGATAACCCCTGCCGAAGCTGTGCCTGGCATGACCGATGGCGGCGCATCTGTGCTCTACCCGGACATTGGTGCCATCCAGGCTATCATCAGGCAGGCACTTTGGATTGAGTAGCAGGATTAGGCTGGCGGAATGAGCAGGAGGTGCAAAACCTCCCCTTCATCTCCAGTCAGTCGCCAGGCTTGAGCGATCCTCAAGCCCACTACCCACAAAATTGACCCCGCACTGCAGACAACCGGCCATGAATTCCGGGCAGTGCGGGGGATTTTTTTGTTAATTAAGAAGTCGCTCATTTTCTGGTGCTTGTGTATCATGCCCAGCGGTGACCAACGTTCCCCTTCTTTGGGCTGCCTTATCTGCAGCGGCCACTCCAGGTCAGCCGGGTTCAACCAGGCCTGCCTGGAATCTTGTTTGATTTCATTCGGCAGACAGTCATAAACCTTTTTATCAACCATTTCGGCCTTGATCTGCCAGCCAGCCAAAAGTTTCACTGGCTTTTTAAGCGTGAGTTTAAGAGGTGTGGTATCAGGCAATTGCGGAAAGTCAGTCTGTGGAAGGTCAAAATTTCCTAGTGAGAGCAGGAAGGTTTCTGCCTGATTCTGGATCAGGATTCCCGCTTTGAAATCTGCCCTGGTAACACCCTCATCCACGGCATTTTTTGCCCGTTGCAATTCCATGAAACCAAGATCGCGCAGCCCAGGTACCAGTTGGTTGGCCGCCTTCATTAGCAATCGGTATTGAATAGTCTCATCCAACTGATTCCATTCTGATCGCTTGAAAAGCAGGGCATTAATTGAAAGCTGGCTTGCAAGGCAGCTTTGCCAGGCATGTTCTGTCATTTTTTCAAGTACCTGTCGGTCAAGCTCAATCACATTGGCGTTTCTCGCCACGATTGTGCGAAAAGCAGGTTGGATTTCTTCGATTTGAGGGATCAATTGGTAACGTAAACGGTTGCGATAAAAAAGCAAATCCCGGTTTGATTCATCCTCAATCGGTGTGATCTGATTATCCCGACAGTAGTCCAGGATTTCTTCTTTGCTGGTATTCAAAAGTGGTCGCCAAATGGGAACATCAACAGAAAACTGGGGCAGAAGCTCAACCAGACGCATCCCGCTTAGACCATTGAGCCCGGTTCCTCTTAAAAAATGCATCAGGACCGTTTCGACCTGGTCGTCCTGGTGATGGGCAGTCAGGATTGCCTGTGCGTTATGCTTTTGGGCGATACTTGTCAAAAATCCGTACCGGCAAATGCGGGCGGCTTCCTCCAGCCCCAACTTATTCGCTCTGCTAAACTCACGCACATTGCCAAGGCCAGTTTCGAATTCCAATCCCCAACACTTCATCAATGTCGAAACCTGCTCAGCTTGTTCGGCAGAGATGGGTCTGAGTTGGTGATCATAATGAGCGGCCAGCAGCTTTAGTCCAGAATCCAATAACAGATGAACCAGGCACATGCTGTCAGCCCCACCAGAAACACCGACAATAATCGGTTTTGTCGGGTCAGGATGAAAAAGTTCCAGGAAAGTAGTCAGAAATTTTGCTGGGTCCATGCTTAAAATTATAGCCTACGAACCCCGTAAAACGATTGTCTTGGTGGTGAATTCTTTGCAGTATACTTTAGTTATGAGCCAGAAACCTTTTGTGATTGGCCTGACCGGAAACATAGCCTCGGGGAAGAGCGTCATCCGCAATTACCTGGCTAATCTTGGTGCCTGCACGATTGATGCTGATCTGACTGCCCAGGACAGCTACCTTCCCGGCACCCCCGCTTACCATGCCATTCTCGATCATTTCGGCGACGATCTGCGACTGGCAGATGGGCAGATCAATCGCAGTAGACTGGGGCGAATCGTTTTTTCAGATACAGCCGAAATGAAAAGGCTGGAAGAAATCGTCCACCCCCACGTCACCAAGGCAATTGCTGACCAAATTGAGCAATGCAGCCGTCCGTTCTTAGTCGTTGAGGCGATAAAACTGCTCGAATCTCAGGTTGTAACCCAGTGTGATCAAATCTGGACAGCTGCCGCAGATAAAGAAGTGCGCTTTGAACGCTTGGTGGAAAACCGCGGACACAGCGAAAGCCTTGCTTGGACTAAGATCAACTCCCAACCACCCCAGGAAGAGAAAATTGCCCGCTCTGATACTGTGATTTGGACGGACAACACGTTTGAGGAGACCTTTCAGCAAACAATAGCGGCAATCAGCAAGTTGGGATTACCCCTGCTTAGGCAAATAGAAAAACCTCCTCTTCGTTTACGGTCGATTCTGGAAAGCGAGTTTCCAACTGCCTGTGACCTGATCTCGTCTGGTACAAACCAGGAGTGGACCTGCGACCGGATTTACCATATCCTGGCTGCAAAATTAGCTCCGGTTCTCAGTTGCGAAGAAGAAGTTATCCAGGTTCAGCGACTCAGTACCCGTCAAAACCTGGCATTGGTGACCCACCAAACCCCGATCAAAACAGAGCAAGCTGCTAACCAGGTGATTTTGCCCATGCTTGAAGCCTGGCTGCAAGGAGCCTACTCACTTTTGGTCATTTCACGTGAAATCTTGCCTTCTAAAGAGGCATGGCAATGCGATTTCTTACCTGGTGAAGATATCCCGGAAGACATACCCCCATCGACCTATGTATCATTTTTGAAAGAGAATGGTTTGATGCCCGGGGAAGTCTGGGTCAAGAAAATTTCCAATAATTAGTTTCAATTTTTCTAAAGGGACAACCTTCCACGCTTGTCCGGGAAATTGAAATGGCGTGCAAGCTGTACCCTAGCTGATACGGAGACCCGCGGTCAAATCACGTGCTTGGTGAGGGCACCGGTACGATCAACCGATCAAATTAGGTGCCCACCAGAGACTCTCAATTGACCAACGACCTCACAAATCTCAAAAAATTCTTACAAAAATCCAGGATAGAGACTCGAAAGAGGTTATACTTAACATCTTAT
>CAZDPK010000067.1:0-9710 GCA_964507335.1 uncultured Anaerolineaceae bacterium
GGTGACTAGATTCGCTTGGAATCTGGGGGAGGAGCAAGCCCCTCCCGTACAATTTTGCACCCTTACAGGGCAATAGAACCCCTTCCCTACGAAGGCAAATTTTAGTTAAATATTAAACCGGATCTCGATGATGTCGCCATCTTCGATGATATAGTTCTTGCCTTCAACCCGCAGGCGACCGTGATTGCGGGCTTCGGCGGTGGTTCCATAGGTGACAAGATCAGTAAATGAAATCACTTCGGCACGGATGAAGCCTTTTTCCATATCCGAATGGATTGTGCCGGCGGCTTCGCGGGCATTGCTGCCTTTGCGAAGAGTCCAGACGTGCACTTCCTTTTCGCCAGCGGTGAAAAAGCTGTGGACATTGAGCAAATCGTAAGATACCTTGATCAGGCGCGACATGCCCAGTTCACTGACGCCGTACTCTTCCATGAACATGGCGGCATCTTCTGGCTCCAACGCCATGATATCCATCTCCAGTTTTGCGGGCAGGCTGACTACAGTGGTGTGAGGATGTGGGCTGGTGTATTCAATAAGCGCCTGGTCTTCAGACTGATTAAAGACGATGATTTGAGGTTTTCGACTTAAAAATCCAAAACTTGAAAGAACTTTGTCTTCTTCAGGTGTGAAGGTGTAATGACGGAGCGGTTTCTCGGCGTTCAGCATAACCCCAAGACGTTCAAACAGATCAATTTCTGCCTGGATGACATCCCTGGGACGGGAAACCCCGCGACGATGCTCTTCGCGCAGCTTATCAAGGCGGCGCTCCACCATAAGCAAGTCGTTCAAAATGAAGTCGGTATCCATAGTCTGAATATCGCGGATCGGATCGATTTTTTCAGCAAGGTGAGGCACACTGGCGTTCTCAAACTGGCGGACAACATGCAAAAAGCCATCCATCTGAGCCAGCTGATTGATCATCACACCAGGCAAACCTGCGCGACCTGCGGTGCCATCCAGACCGGCGATATCGGCATAGGTAACTTTGGCGCGGACGATCTTCTTGGGTTTAAACATTTCACACAGTTTATCCACGCGTGGGTCCGGAACGTCCACCACTGCGGTATGCACTTCCATTTGACCGGTAGACATTTCGGTTGGGATATCCGCACCTGTCAGAGCTTTGTAAACTGTCGTTTTACCAGACTGGGGTAAACCAATGATTCCTAATTGCATTTCTAACTCCTGCTTTGAATTGAGCAAGTTGATTATAACGTAATGTTCTCCTGCTTCAGCCCATTGCCAGAATGCTTAACTTCCATAGTAAACAGCGATTCTTTTTGGACGAAATTAATTTGTGGGGATCTTTTTTGTGACAGTTTGTTGCAAACCTCCAATGCTCGGATATACTTAATTTGCTTGTACATTAACCCAGGTATTTCACCAAAGCTTACGTTGAATATTGATCCGGAGTAAAAATGAAAAGAATTGCTATTGTTTTTATGGTTATGATGCTAATTGTCACTGCCTGCTCTATGCCAAAAATCGTTAAGGTTGAAGACCCGCCTGACCCTACCGCGACCGCTGTCGTTGTGCAGCCTGAACCTACAGAGAGCGTTCCTGAGGTTACTGAGGAAGTACCCGAACCCACAGAAGTGGTGACCGTACCAACACAAGAAGAGGTCCAACCTACAGAATCGCCCGAACCAAATCTTTATCAGACATACGAAATATTGATGATGGAAAGTTTTTCGACTGATGATGGCACCTGGAATACCGGTGTATGGCCAGATGAAACTGGTGAAGACGTTATCGTAGACGGTGAGTATCGCATAACGGTTTTAGAGGATAACTATATGCTCTGGAGCGAAACTTTTGACCTGGGCACACCCAATGTGGTGATGCAAGTCGAGGCTACTCTCTATAGCGGTAGTGATGAGAACGGCCAGGGTTTTGTTTGTCGTTTTATTGACGAGAATAATTTCTATTTCCTGAGCATCGGTAGTGATGGATGGTATTCGATCGATAAATATGTCGATAACGTGTATGAAAACCTCGCTTCAGATTTTGCATCCAGCGATGTGATTGACCCTACTTATAACCTGATCCGCGCAGAGTGCAACGGAAGCAAACTTGCTTTATGGTCCAATGACGAACTATTGGCAGAAGTTGAGGACAGCTCTTTACCTGAAGGTACAGTCGGTTTGTATGCCCGCAGTTGGGATGAAAAGAACATCACTATTGCTTTTGATAATTTCGATGTATTTTCGGCCGATTCAGGTCCAGTCGGTCAGTTTGATGATGGGTTGCTGTCGGGGGACGTACTTTTTTCGGATGATTTCGAATCCGATTATGGAACCTGGAAATTTGGAACATACAATCAATCGGACTTAGCGATTTCGTACGGCTGGCTGACTTATACGATGAAACAAGCCAATTGGGAAAGCTGGGATGTTACCGGACTAGTAAATGCCGATGATGTCAAGATGGAAGCTTATTTCAGCAATGATGCTGAGCAAACCGAAAATATTCAGGGTTTTATTTGCCGCTATCAGGATGACAATAATTTTTACAGAATCACCTTTGGAAATGATGGTTATGTGCGCATCGGCAAGCGCTTGAACGGCAACTGGACTTTCTTTATGGATGAGTATACCACCTCAGGTGTAATTGACCCCACCTTCAATTGGGTTGAAGCCAGCTGTGAAGGCAATACTCTTAGGCTCTGGATCTACGGCGCATTGGTGGCTGAAGTCACCGACCCGGATAATTCCTTTACCAGTGGTGACGTGGGATTCGTTGTGGGTACTTTCGATGACGCGGCCGTGATTGTCAGCATTGATGATTTTGTGGTCACCTCGTTGAATTAGTTTGAAAAAAAATCAATACGATCGATAATATGATCAAAAGCCGGGTTCAAATCAGAACCCGGCTTTTTTTATGCTATTAACAAGACAAATCTACGACTGATTAGCTTTCGCGTCTTCTTCCATGGGAGTGGAAGAATTGGCTTTTGCTAACTCTTTTTCCAGCTTCCTGCGGATTTTCTTTTCAGCTTTTCGTTCAGCTTTTTCAGCTTTGTGGGTTTCTTTTTCCAGCCGCTTCAGGAGACGGGCTTCATCTTCAGCTGCCAGGGTAATCGCGGTCCGCAGCACCTGGTAGACATAATAACCCAGGAATAAAATTGCCAGGAAAAGCACAATAATGCTGCCGATCGTCAGTCCAATTTCAGAGCCTCTGAAAATTGGCGTCCAAACATAATCACCAGAACCGGTGAAGAAGAGCACCGTGTTGAGCATTATCGCAAACAGGCGGACTTCGGTGGGTCCTACCCCGACACTGGTCATCTCGAAGGTGCCGGTCACATGGGTTTTTAGGTAAACCTGGATCATCAACAACAGCCAGCCGGCGAGAGCAAGCAAGCTGATTTCCAAGCGGGCGAGCCCAGAGAGACCAACCCCAACAAAAATGATCAGGGTTGTGATCCCATCGATGGCGTGGTCAGTGTAATAGCCGTAATTTGGGCGTTCGTGATGGCGAAAGCGCGCCAAGGTGCCATCCAGACTGTCACCAAACCAATTGATAATAAAGCCGAGACTGGAGATAAACAGCCAGGGGTTGCCTTTCATCTCGCCTGCGCCAACCATCGCGTAAGCAACACCTGCCAATATTGATCCGAGCAGCCCAAAAACTGTCAGCATGTCGGAGTTCACCCACGCGGGCATATTGCGGGCAAAGAATTGCAGAGCAGGACGCTCTAATGGACCGAGCAGAATGTCATTTGTCCTTTTATCTTTTTTTGCACCATCATTCTCGTTAGCCATAAGACCTCTTAAAGTAGATTTTCAATTAATGGAAAAACTTCCGGCCAGACCGGAAAAAACATCGCCCAATCGGACGAATATTTAAGAATAAATTCTTCTGTAGGTTTCAATACTTTTTCAACGTTAACCCGGTTCTCTTCCATCAAATCGGGAAAGGCTTCCATTACGATTACTTCAGAGGAGTCGATGATAAAAGTGCCATCCGGTTGGCGTGAACCGCAGGCAACGCGGGCGATTGCCCCGGTTTCGAGACATAAGCGGGCGTAAAAAGTGGGCAGGGCAGCAGGACGACCAAAGAAATCCGCTTTATACTTTGCATCATCAGGGTTATTCAAAGGGCGATCAACGCCGGTTGCCAGCGCCATACCTTCTTTTAATGCTTGTTTGGCACCGCGAAAGGAAGAAAATGAAATCGGATGAATGTCCAACCCGACAGCCGCGCGCAGTTTGTTTTGCTCTTTATAGGCATCGTTCGGGTGAGGGAATGCAAGCGCATAGATAGGCACTTTTAGCCAGCTTAACGCCATCAGGAAGAAGTCGAAGTTGCCGATGTGCGGGCCAAGAATAAAGGTAGGGACTTTGTGATCGCGAATGTCACTGAAGGCGCGCTCTGCCTCCGGGGTAAGCCTGACAAGATCAAGCCCTTCCGCAGGGTGCTGATAATAATAAAAATATTCAACTAAAGAAATAAGCTGGGAGCTGATTACACGAAGCGCTTGCTCTTGTAGTTCTTCTTTGTTCAGTTGTTCGCCACAGATCACCCATTGATTGGCTTTGATGTTTCGAATGAGGTCACTGGATTGGCGAGAGGCAACAATTTTGCCAGCAAACTTCGCCAGGCTTCGAAGTGCGGGGAGCGAAAAAGTTTTCCCAAACCATAAGCCTGTCTTGACAGCCGCGGAATCCTGAATAAATTCTTTGAAACCCATGTTTTAAATTGTACTCTATGAATTTAATAACACATTAACAAGAAATTTGTTGTACTTATTTTAGTAATAGTGACAATTGTCACGGCTTTCTTGACAGTTGTTGACGGCGTATCAGGCTGGAAAGCAGGAAAGCCGCCGAAGCCAGCAAAATGATAACTGGACCTGCTTGAATGTTGGTTTGGAACGAGATCACCAGGCCAAGGAAGCAGAGCAAAAAACTGAGAATGACTGAAGACAGCATAATTACCCGCACATCCTTAAAATGGTTCAAGGCAATCGCAGGTGGGATCGAAAGCAGGGCTATCACCAAAATCAAGCCAACCATACGCATGGCTACGACGACAGTCAACCCAACTAACACCAGCATCGTCAAGTAAACCAGGTTGACCGATAGGTTGCGAACTGTACTGAAAGTTTCATCGTAAGAGATCGCCAAAAGGCTGCGGAAGGTAAAAATGACAAAACCCAGAACCAGGAAGGCGATAAGCGCCATTAGACGCAGGTCAGTTCCCGAAACCGCCAATATGCTGCCGAATAAATAACTCATCAGGTTGGCTTTATAACCGGGGGTGAGAGAAATGAAAATAATCCCTATCGCCATGCCAATCGACCACATCACACCAATAAGGGTGTCTGCGCCGGATTTTGATTTTCGTTGAGCTGCACCCATGATGAGCGCAGAAGCCGTGCTGAAAATCAGTGCACCGATCATGGGGTCCTGACCTAAGAAATACGAGATTCCGACTCCGCCATAGGCAGCATGGGCAATACCACCGCTTAGCGAGACAATCCGGTTGAGCACGACCAATGTGCCAATAATGCCAGTCGCAAGGCTGATCCAAAAACTGGCGATCAAAGCGTTTCGCATGAATTCATAAGAAAAAATGGCGCTTAGTTGTTCAATCATGATGATCCTCGTGTTGATGACCAGCAAGCACGCGGTGGGGAAGTCCGTGAGCGATCAGGTCCACCGGGCAACCGTACCCAATTTCGACCATATCGGCGGTGAGTTCCTTGGTGCCCTGGTAGACCAGCTGGCGGTTTACACAGCCAATGGTTTTTACATAAGTTGAGATGGCAGTCAGATCGTGCGAGATAAGCAGAATGGCAATGTGGTCATTTAACTCGGACAGGAGGTCATAGAGTTGATTGCTGGACTGGCTGTCCACGCTGGAGGTGGGTTCGTCCAGGAGCAAGAGCTTCGGCTCGGCAGCCAGGGCGCGAGAAATGTAAACACGCTGGCGCTGACCACCTGAAAGCTCGTTCATGGTGCGATTGCGGTAGTTAAGCATGCCGGTTTGTTCAAGCGCAATCTCTATGGCTTCCTTGTCGTGAGGTTGAATACGAAAATTGTTCAGCAGGTTGGGCTGCAAGCGCCCCATCGCGACGACATCCCAAACACTGATGGGAAAATGTTTATCTTCCACCTGGAATTGCGATACGTAGCCGATGTGTTTACGTCCACGAACCGGGTCTTGCCCCATCACAGTGATCGTGCCTTTGTCAGGTTTGAGCAGACCAAGAATTACGCGGATCAAGGTAGTCTTTCCGCCTCCGTTGGGTCCAATCAGACCGACGTAGTCATCCTGGAACATCTCGAAGGAGATATCCTCCAAAATGGTGTCGGCTTCATATCCCGCCCAAAGATTTTTAATTGAGATAATGGGTTGTTTTTCCATCTTTTCCTTAATTCAAGGCTGCCTGTAGGGCATCACCGATGGACAGCATGTTAGCAGGCCAGTTGTACAGCATGGGGTCAATTTCGATGATCTGCTCGATTCCAGCTTGTTCAGCCAACATCTGAACATTGAGCGGATTGGAGCCGGTTTGTGTAAAAAGGGTGTGAATTCCGTAGGTTTTCGAGGCATTCAAAATATCAACAAGTTGGGTCGGACTGGGTTCCTGACCATCTACTTCAACCGGGATCATTTGAAGTCCATAGGCATCGGCAAAATAGCCTAACGAAGGATGGATGATCAAAAATTGCTGTCGCTTGGTTTGAGTAAACTTCTGGGTTAACTGGCTGTTGACATTATTGATGGTTTCAAGTGCCTTCTCGAAATTTCTTTGATAAATTGTGGTGTTTTTGGGGTCAGCATCTTCAAGAGTCGAAACGATATTCTTCGCGATCTGACGCATATTTTCGGCAGAAAGCCAGATGTGAGGGTCAAGACCATCGTGATTTTCACCCTCTTCAAGCTGGGTTTCAGCCACTGGGATGCGCTCGACCCCAATGGAAACATCGACTACCTCAAGGTTGCTGTTTGCGTCAGAAAATTTTGGGATCCAAACTTCTTCAAATTCAATGCCGGCGGTAAAGTAAAGATCAGATGCCGCCACAGCTGTCATTTGGGCGGGGCTGGGTTCGTAGGTGTGAGGGTCGTCACCACTGGTTGTGAGTGATTGAGTTTGAACCTGGTCGCCGCCGATTTGGTCCACCAGCCATTGGATAGAAGCGATGCTGACAGAAATCTTCAGACGCTCATCATCCGCGAAGGAAGGATTGATTGTTTTTGTGCTGCAAGCGCCGATTAATAAAGAGAATAACAATAAGATCGGTAGGAATTTTTTCAAAGTTAGTCTCCTGGAAGGTTGTGCTGTTGACATTCCGGGCAGAGCCCAAAAAGCTGCAAGAAGTGATCGAGAACCTGGAAAGAGGTTTCTGATTCGACGCGGTGGACCAGGTCGTTGATATCATCTGAGCCTGAAAATTCCAGCGCTTTGTGGCATGCCTGACAGACGATGTGGTGATGATGACCGATGGTACTCAGCATGTAGCCCGGGTTGCGCTGTGGATCGTAAACCACGGTGACCAGTTCGAGCTTGGTAAGAAGCTCGAGCGTGCGGTAGACACTGACGAGGCCAAGTTCGCAGTCGTTTTGTTGCAGCTCCTGGTGGATTTGCTGGGGGCTAAGTGCGACCTCAGCCTTTTCCAACAGCTCCATAACCCGTTTACGCGGTTCAGAGAGTCGGTAGCCTTTTTGAGAGAGTATTACTTTCCAGTCCATAGTTTCCTTATTGAAAAAGTTTTTCAATTAGCGTTATTATAAAGGGATTCTTAGAAATTGTGGGGGGGTGTACAGGCAAAAAAGTGCGAGGATTGAAAAACCAGGCAAAACGAACCAATAATTTGTACTATTTTTGTTAGAAAATTAGTTTGTCCATCTTGTTGAAGGTTATTGAGGAATCATTCTGTTATAATCGCAACGCTAATATTAAGAGCATATGGAGATTTTATAATGGATACTATTCAAAACGACGCTGTCGTACAAATTGCATATAACCTGAACGTTGAAGGTCAGGAACTTGAATCCAACCTGTTGGAATACCTGCACGGACATGGCAACATCATTCCCGGTTTGGAAAATGAACTTGCAGGGTTGAATGTAGGCGACCGAAAACACGCACTGGTTAAGGCCGTGGATGCTTATGGTGAATTTGACCCCAATATGGTGATCAGTGTCAACCGCGAGTCATTCCCGGCTGATTTCGAGATTCGATTGGGCGAACCGATGAACCTGCGTGATGCTTCTGGCAATGTGTTTCAGGCTGTGGCTACCGCATTGAGCGAAGAGGCAGTCGAGATGGACCTGAACCACCCTATGGCTGGTAAAGACCTGGAGTTCCAGGTGACAGTTCTTTCAATCCGACCGGCAACTGAAGAAGAGATTGCTCATGGTCACCTACACCAGACTAGCGGTTGCGCAGGCTGCTCCTCAAGTGATTGCGGCGACGGCTGTGATACTGGCTGTTGCTAATTTTTCGATGACATTAAACAAAAATGGGCAGCGCTGAAGCTGCCCTTTTTTTGTGAGTTTTTTTATTGACTATCGGTTTTGTCTCGCCATGGAAACAATGCTGGAAATGAGTCCAAAAAGCACTCCGGCGATTGGCCAAACTATCCAGGATATTCCCCAGGCATTCCTCAGAAAACTCCAGGCAAGGTAACCACCCAGAACAAGCAGCCAATAGATCCCTGCAATGGGTTGCATATAATTAGCCTCGGCTTTCTTCTGTGTGCTGTAGTCCCCTTCGTTGAGCAATTTGTCATAGGCACCCATTTTCACACCACTTGTGATGAATAAAGCAGTCGCAGATGCCACCATAGCTAACAAACCTGCTACTAATAATTGTGGTAAAAAATCACCGCCAATCTCAAGAATAGAAACAGTTACCAGGAGAATGACACCCAGTAGGATCAAAAAGACACCTGTGGCAATGGTGCGACCAAAGCTAGGGTAGTATTCGTCTTTTTGAAGTTTTATACGATTCCTAAGATAAGGGTCGATATTTACCAGTTTGGTTTCCATGTTTTCGTATTTATCTGTCTTGATACCCGCCATGATGAACATGTAAACTGCAATGGCAACCATCAGCAACAATCCACCCACGCCAATCGCTTGAGCGATATTTTCGGCAAATATCCCAATGTCGGCTATGGATTGCATTAGTATCAGCATGATTACACCAAAGAGAATCAACGCGACACCGCTGGCGACCTGTCTGCCAGACTCCCGGGTAACCTTGAAATAGCGTTCCACATCCTCATCGGTCATGTGGATCTGTTCTGTCTCGGTACTGAGCGCACTAACTTCATTGCTGATGCCGAGATTTTCTGCAAGTTCATCCAGGTTGCCAAATTCAGCAATGACCTGACCGACGGCTTC
Organism: uncultured Anaerolineaceae bacterium; assembly: GCA_964507335.1. Classification (GTDB taxonomy): domain Bacteria; phylum Chloroflexota; class Anaerolineae; order Anaerolineales; family Anaerolineaceae; genus Mesolinea. The sequence goes on from CAZDPK010000067.1 coordinate 9,361, forward strand.
GTTATCCGTCCGACCTTCGCTGCGCAGTTGGTTGTATTTATCTTCCATCATCTGGGAGAGCTCATCCTTAGCCCGTATCACCTCGGGAGATTTGGGTAGATGAAGAAACATATTTTCTAGATAAGATTTGATAGCATCCATTTTTACTCCTAATTTCGAATGAATTTTTCAACAATTTCTTTGGTAGTTTGCCACTCTTCAGTCTTTGCCTTGTAATAGCCACGCCCTTCGTCTGTCAGGCGATAGTACGTGCGGCGGTTGCCACTGGTTTCGGTTCCATAGAACGAACTGATCAGACCGTTCTTTTCCAACCGATTGAAAGCAGAATAAAGCGTGGTTTCTTTCATGAC
>CAZDPK010000068.1:0-9680 GCA_964507335.1 uncultured Anaerolineaceae bacterium
TGGGCTTCATATTCAGCCAGGCGGCGGGTGTAGCGTTCTTCGCGCTGATGCAGGTAGGCGGTGTAGTTTCCGCGGTAGACCTCGAGCGAAGGGGTCATCTCCCAGATCACCCGGGCGGTTTGATCGAGAAAATACCGGTCATGCGAGACGATGACCACCGCGCCATTCCAATCGCGCAGGTAGGCTTCCAGCCATTCCACGGCGTTGATATCCAGGTGGTTGCTGGGTTCGTCCAGAAAGAGGATATCGGGGTCTTCGAGCAGAATGCGCGCCAGGCGGGCGCGTGTGCGCTGACCGCCAGAAAGCTGCTGAAGCGGGCGTTGGTAGTCAGATTCGTCAAAGCCCAGACCGGTGAGCGTTTGCTGAATGCGATTGGTGAAGTTGTAGCCGCCCTTGAGGTCAAACTGATGCTGCAGCTTGCCATAACGGGTCAGGACTTCAGGGTCACAGGCAGGGTCTTGCATCTGGATTTCGAGCTGTCGCAATTCGCCCGAGAGATCAATCAGTTCCTCGAAAGCAATCAGGCAACTATCCCAAAGTGTACCTTCAGTTTCAACAACCGCTTCCTGGGGCAGGTAACCAACCCGCAGCCCGCGGGAACGGAAGACGGAGCCCTCGGTTGGTTCATCTTCACCTGCCAGGATGCGCAATAGCGTGGTCTTACCCACACCGTTGCTGCCAACGATGGCAATGCGGGCATTGTGGGGGATGGAGATGCTGATTCCATCAAAAATATCCACCGGTCCAAAAGAGCGACTAAGGTTTTGCGAAGTTAGTAGTGACATAGCAGTGAAAGTATACCAGTCTGTAAGCGTTTTACTCTCACTGCTTTGTCCTGATATGAAATTTTTGAAATGCTTCTATCCCTTGGACAGTGTTCGAAAAAACGCTTTCAAAATGAAGCATGCAGATGTAGTCGGAACAATCACTGACTTTGGTTAGGGTTGTAGAAACGCGAATAAAATTCAGTTTACCGATAAAAAACAGCAAAAGATATCAACCTCGGTAAATTAAACAACGGACAGAATTTGTCCGTTGTTTGCGTTTTTTGTAATAAAAGTAAGGTAAGCGTCTATTTAAGCATGGATTCAATGAACCAGATGCGCTTATTTTGAGCTGCAACTTCGCCTTCCATCAGGGCGACAAGGGTGAAATCACCTTTTTCGTCAGCTTCGTTGCGGATCTCTGTCGCCAGTTTGCGCAGGAGTTTCTGATCATCCAAGGCAATTTTGAGGACGTCATCGATGGAATAGTCCTTGCTTTCCAATTCTTTGATTGTCGCCAATTCGAGGTAATCCTTGAGGGAAGCTTTGGGGAAATCGCCGACCATCTTCTGATGTTCAGCAACAGCATCGAGGCTCTCTGTGGTTTCGTCGTACAGTGCTTCCAGGTATTCATGGACTTGCTTGAAAGCTCTTCCGACCACGTTCCAATGCAGGTTGTGAAGTTTGATGTAATTGACTGCCAGGTTTGCTACGTAAGTATCGATTTTTTTACTCATAATTTATTTCCTTTCGACTGTAAATCTATTCTTATATCTATTGTAAAATATAATGATATAGATTTCCAGTCTTTGTATTAGTTATTTTGTTAAAAATAGGTAAGAATTCCAGTTAAGCTTGTCGATCCCTGAACAGCGGGTAAACTATAACGTCAAACAAGGGCAGCAACCGTGTAGGGGCGATTCTTTTCCTGCCCGATTCTGATCTTAATGTCGTTATTAGAGCAATTCCTGACCTAAAATGACAGACAAATCATCCTCGGAAGTACTAATCCACACCGTCAGTTGGTTTGAGCCGGATGTGAGGTTAATCACTGCTTGCTGAGCGTCTGCTGAAACCGAGATTACTCGCCAGGTAGCTTCAGTGAGCCAGGGGTTTGCCTCCCTGAAATCGGAAAGCTCACGAAGGAGACGGGCGGTTTCTGGCAAAGGTGCGGTCTCCCAAGGGGTTGCCAGGCGGGCTTCATCGAAGCCCGAAGCACCCTGGTCGTGGATGGAGCAGTGCTGGCTGAGGTCGTATTCGGTGCCATAATAAACGATGGGTGGCTGCGGAAGCAGGTAGAGTAATTTCAGGGCAGCGTGAACATAAGCTAAATTACCTTCGGCAGTGAAGATAAAGCGGTTCATATCATGATTATCTATAAAAGCAGGGCGGCTAAAGGAAGACGGAAAGGCGGCTTTGGAGGATTGGAGAAATCCAGCTAACCGGGCGGCATCCCAGTTGCGGGTAGCAAAGGTTTCACGTAGTGCCTGACAGGTGAGAAAGTCGAGCGTGCCGTGCATGCTTCCGTCGAATTGAACTTGCTCTTCAGCCGGGGCAACCACTTCGCCAAAAGTCCAACATTCGGGGTTGATCTCAAGGCAGGCACGTTGGAAGTCCACCCAAAAATCACGGCCAGGTCCGGGAGCATAATCTAGCCTATAGCCATCCACACCCAACCTCAGCCATTTTTGAGCGGCTTTCAGCAGATGAGCACGGGCGGGGGTACCAAAGCGCAAATTGAATTCGGGCATGGTCGGGACGTTGTAGTAACTGAGGTAATGCCTGGGCCATTTGATCCAGGTAAACCAGCTATCCTGGGTACGAGCTTGATCTGCCTGTTCGCGTTGAAAGACGGGGTGTTGGTTTGAACAATGGTTGGCAACAAAATCAAGCAGCACCCTCATCCCCCTTTTGTGAGCGCTATCCAATAGCTTTACAAGGTCGGCTTCCGTCCCAAAGCGTGGTTCGATTTGGGTGTAATCACAGGCGTCATAGCCGTGATGGCTTGGGGTGCTGAAAATGGGAGTAAGCCAGATGGTGTTGAAGCCGAGTCCCTGGATGTGGTCAAGTTTTTCAATTACGCCCTGCAGTGTGCCGCCGAAAGGTTTGAGCAAATCATTGGTCTGGAGCCAGCTTCGGTCCGAACCGGGATTGAAACGGTCCACAAAGACCTGGTAAAGGCGAGCTGTTTTGGACCAGGCTGGAGCGAGGTTTTGCGGGTTGAGCCAGCGTGCAAACTGAGTGGCCTTTTGTTCCGTCACAGCCTGGTTATCGGCGTAGAGGCTGCAACCATCCGACAGCGTCGCGCAGACAAAATAGCGTAATACCAGGTCTTCTTTTGCCCGCAACTGAACCTTCCAGGTCTGCAGCCATCCCCAGGTGAGCACATCCCAAGTAAGTTTAGCCTTTTCGAATTCCAGCTCATTTCGGGTAGCCCAATCGTCGAAGGTGTATACCAAGCGGAGAGAATGAACTGGCAGCTGGCTGTGGCTGCTGGCTGTTATGGTTAGGGCAACATCTGACTGGGAATAAGTGGTCTGGACTTGGTCCCAATGGTGGATACCAAGTACGCGCTGGTTATGATAACTGGCTCTGTAGGAGCTTTTTCCAAGGTTTCCAAAAAGCGTGTCGGGGTAAGTGGGCTTGCGTTTGATGGTCTTCACAATATTCCTCCGAGGTAAAAGAATTTTACCTGAGATACCCAAAAGGGTCACAGACGTACTATAATCCTGCCAATGAAAAAAACACCCGGATGGTTTAACAATATTCAAGGGGAAGTCTTATTACTATTAGCTGCGATCGTTTGGGGCACAGGTTTTGTGGCGCAACGGCAAGCGATGGAATCGATGCAGCCCTTTGCATTTATTTCCCTGCGTTTCCTTCTGGGCTGCCTGGTGTTGCTTCCGGGGTTAATCCTGAAGCAAAGAACAGTACGGTCCGAACCCAACGAATCCAAGCACAGGAAAGAAAAACCTAAACGAAATTTCGCCCCTGGCATCATTCCGGGTATCTTTCTGTTTGCCGGGACGAGCATGCAGCAAATCGGCATCATGACAACCAGCGCTGCCAAGGCGGGCTTTATCACTTCTCTGTACCTGGTACTGGTTCCGTTGATAGGTTTGTTTTTCGGTAAGAAAATCAACAAATGGGTCTGGTTCGGGGTTATACTGGCCATGCTGGGAGTTTTTTATCTTTCAGTCGACATGCAACTGGATATCCAACGGGGAGATATCTATATGGTCATCGGTGCGCTCTTTTGGGCGGTGCAGATCCTGGCACTCGACCATTTCAGTTCAAGGACAGACAGCTTAAGTCTGGCTTTTGGTGAATTCCTGACCACAGCTTGTTTGGGTCTGGTGGTGAGCTTGGTTTTTGAGGGCAATTCACTGTTCACAGACAGCCCTGCCTGGGGTCCGCTGCTATATTCAGGTATCGTCGCTGTTGGGATTGGCTTCACCTTGCAGGTCTTTGGGCAAAGCAAGGTCGAGTCGGGGCTGGCATCCTTAATTATGAGCCTTGAAGCAGTTTTTGCGCTACTTGGCGGCATGCTTTTTTTGGGAGAAAGGTTGACCGGCAGGGAATGGTTTGGGAGCGGGCTCATGTTGGCAGCTGTGGTTATGGTCCAATTGAGAGGACAACAACGAAAGACGGATCCAGGTGTTGTCATTCTGAGCGAAATCGAAGAATCTTAACGGCGTCTTTTTACATAAGCCGAAAAACCCACACCCACCTTTGGTAGCAAATCGTCTGTGGCATCCTTCTCCATTCTGCCTAGCCACAAAAATTGAAGATCATTCTGTCCCCCCCTCCTTTGAGGAGGTTTGATGATGAAATACTAACTCGATCCTAGTGTTAAAATTGATATTAAAACCCATCTATTGACATTAGACATTTATCTAATAGAATAGATTTGTATCTTTTGGAGGTAACCATGAGCGCAATGATCAAAACTAAAATTCATTGGGATATCGGCACAGCCTACGACTTGTTTATCAGCCTGAGGATTTTACATGATCCTGAGCAATATGGTGTTCGCGCTTCCTGGGCTGCTGGCGTTCGTTCACGCATACCGGCAGAATGCCGGGAAATTCTAAGTCAAGCCGCACTGCTACGCCTGGTTCCGCTGACATTCGTAAACTCACTGAATGAACCCAAGGATGCTGCTCAATTGATGGAAAAATTGAGGAGCATCCCTGCAGGCGAGATTCTGGAAACGCTGACTATTCAGCCAGGCATGCCCGAGGAAATCAAAGAGTTACTGCTTACGACCACTGCGAGTAAAAGATGGTCCCAAGAACAAACGCAATTTTTTATTCAACGCTTTGGAATGGAAGATAACAAGCAAACCAGGCAGATACTTACGACTTTGTATGATATTTGGTCGAATCGCAAGGAATTTGGAGAAAAAATGGTCCTGGGACTTCAGGCATACATCGACACATTTTTTGCAGAAGAGGAACATCGCATCTTGCCTGTCTTACAGCAAGAGCTTTCTTATGCCCGGATGCGTGCCGGAAGCCGCCCTCTGCCAGCCATGTTGGAAGAGCTTACTTTAGGTGTGCGCTTTGGCGACTTTGAGCACCTTTCTGATATTATCCTGGCTCCCACTTTTTGGGGCTCGCCCTTCATGTTTTCAGAACGCCAGACGGAATCAAAAATGATCGTCCTATTTGGAGCACGACCTGGGACAATGTCCATCATTCCAGGAGAGGTTGTTCCAGACGCATTACTACGTGGGATGAAAGCCATGGCAGACCCCACTCGTCTGAGGATTCTGCGATACCTTGCCCAGGACCCTCAAACCGCCTCCGAACTGTCAAGAGTTTTGCGCCTCAGACCACCCACTGTCACTCACCATCTGACTCAACTTCGTTTGGCAGGGATGGTCCAGGTAATTCTGGATCCAAGTGGAGAACGCAAGTACGCAGCCAGGTATGAGGGTTTTGAAGACACCCAGGATTTGCTCAATCGATTTGTACGTGGGGAGTAGGATTGGACACTGACTCGTTGACTCCAGGAGAAAAGAACGGCTCGGTTTTGGCAACTTATCTCAGCCGAATCCGAGCTTTCAGTAAAAACGCCAGGCTTTACCTGTTGAGTGAAGCCATTTATGGCACAGCGACAGGTATATTTCAGCTGCTTTTTAATTTTTATGTGCTCAGTCTTGGCTATAACGAAGCAGTTCTGGGCAACATGGTGGCCGCACGTAGCATGACCAGCCTGATCATGGCAATTCCTTGTGGCTTTTTAACCGATCGGATTGGAAGGCGCAATTCGATTGTGATTAGTATTGCTGGCTTTTCCGCCTCCGTTGCTTTAATGCTTTTGTATCCATCCAGCCTGATGTTTATTGCTATGAACATTATCCAGGGATTGGCTCAGTCGCTATCTGGTGTGGCAATGGGACCTTTCCTGATGGAAAACAGCAAGGAAGCCGAACGCACTTACCTTTTCAGCCTGTCCTCGGGGCTGCGAATGACCGCGATTTCGATTGGGCAATGGATTGGCGGTTATTTGCCGACCTGGTTTGCGCTGCGCCTGGCAATTAACGCCATGGAAACGAAAGCCTATTCTTTTTCGTTGTGGGGGGTGGCATTAAGCGGTTTTTTGGCTGTGCTTCCTATGCTGTTTGTGGCTAGCCGGGTTTCGAGAGCAGCCGATCGTCCCACTTTTGCACCTTTAAGTTTCATCCGCAAGAATCCGGGCAAATTTGAAAAATTGATCCTGCCAACCTTGATCACATCAATCGGGGCTGGCTTGATTATGCCTTTTATGAACGTCTTTTTCCGCAACGTGCACCACCAAAGTGACACATCCATCGGCACAATTTTTGCCTGGGGCAGCCTGGCAATGGGCATGGGGCTGATCATTGCACCTGCACTGGCAGAACGCTTCGGTAAGATTCAGATTGTGGTGGTAACTCAGGCGCTTTCAGTGCCTTTCCTGGCTTTGCTTGGATTCGCGCCCTGGTTTGGGATCGTTTTGGTTGCCTACTACGTGCGTACAATGCTGATGAACATGAGCTCTCCAATTTATTCGACCTATGTGATGGAACAAGTGGATCCGGATTCGCGCGGCATGCTGGCAAGTCTGACCAGCATGGCGTGGAATTTCGGCTGGGCATTGAGCCCAACCATCAGTGGATATCTTCAAATCAGGTACGGTTTTGGTCCACCCTTTATTCTGACTATTCTGCTATATACCGTAGCAATCGGAATGTATTATCTGTGGTTTTGGCGACCTGACCAGAAGGAAAAAGGGCTGGTTAGCGAGTGATCCAGGTGTATTCTTCGGAACTGGGACCAACCAAAACTTGCTGACCGTTTTTAATTAGTAACCCAGCATAGTTACCGGGTCTGGCAATTGCCTGCCAACCATCAAGAATCAGAGGAAGCGAACCCTCTGCAGGGAGCCATTCACCGTTGTATTTGCGGGCAATGTGAAGATGTGTTCCGGTGGAGACTCCTCCTTCGCAGGATGGGTGACCGACACGGTCATCCTGATTTAGCCAGGTGCCTTCCCCAACCCTTCCTTCCGGTGTCAGGTGCATGTAAAGTAAAACCCAGCCTGTTCCTTCGTTTCCATCGCCATCCAGGTCGATTGCAACAGCGCCGCGTTGGCTGCGAACCACCAACCCAGGGGCAGCGGCGACAGCCCAGTTGGGCGAGATGATGCAACCCGGGAGGTCATCCAGCGGAGCAAAGTCAATGGCACCACGCGGCGTGCCATATTGCCAGGTAATATGTGGACCCGAAGTGAGCGCCCATGTTTCGCCAACCGGGAAGGGCAGGCTAAGTGCAGGCGCGCTGATGTTTGCAGGCATCAGGGTTCCCGCTGAAGCAGCCCTCGCCCAAGGGTCGCCAAACATACCGGCATGGAAGGCGAGATAGCCGTCAGGTCCATAGAGTTTGCTATAGAAGTTGCCTTCGTCATAGAGACCCGCGAACAAATTTTGCACGGCAACGCTGCCCACATTGAGCTGAGGGGCAATGTCTGCTGTGCGTTTGTCCCGGAAAGTCAGCGATTGCAGTGTGCCTTCGCGCCAGCCAAAGAACCCCCGGCTGAGTTCCCTGGCAGCAACTTGTAATTCTGCATAAAGACCTTCGACCCCAACTGCCTCGTAATTTAATGGTGAGAGATCTGTATCGGCATTAATTGGGTGACCGTAGAGCCAGTTGGATTGGTATTCAACCAGCGAGAGCAACAAACGTGGGTTGGTGGAGGTCTCAATGGCAACCAGTGCGATGATTTCAGGACCACTGTACCAGCCGTCATAGAGATATTGCTTATATTTGCTCAAAAATCCGCCGGCATTCTGGGCGTAAGTGACAATATCTGAGGAAGAGGAATCGGGTCCGTAGATAATGGCATTATCAGGCAAAGCGGGCTGGTTGTAGGGGGTCGAAAAGGTTGGATTGGGCAAACCCAGGGGCGTGTTGACTGGAAGGATCAAATTTGGTTCGAGACCTTCGGAGGCTTGAATCTGGGAGGAATTGACCCTAAAACGGCGAGCGATAGCCTCCAGGCGATCACCCGATTGGGTGCAATAGAGTTGCTTGCCTGGCTCAATCTGCATCTGGCAGATGGTGATTGGTGTGGGGGCGATGGGTAAAAAGGTTTCAATGGGTTGCGGGGTGGCGCGATCTTCTTCAAACGGTTGGGTTGGTAAAAGGGTTTGGATGGGTTGAACCAGATCCAACGGAGGAGTTGCAAGTGATTCTGCCACCTGGGTTTGTTGGAAGTATAGATATGCAGCGGTGGCTGCGAAGTTTTCGTTGGGAAAGTTGCACGCTGGAAGAAACAGAAGGCTGGTTGCGGACAAAATAAGCAACAAGCGCGTGACTTTGATTTGGCGTTCTTTCGTCGGGTTATTATTCCGGGTTGATGCGGAACTCATAGATCCCCTGAGAATATTGCCATTCGTGGGAACAGCCAGGGCAAACCTGGGTCGCCATTGCTTCTGGCAAGACAGTTGAGCAAATTGGACACGAGAAAAAGCTCCCGGGTTCAGGCACTTGCGACTGCCCTGCAGCACGATTAAGAGTAAAGATGCTGGGAGTCAGTCCTTTAAACGGCTGTTTATCCTGAAAACTTGCATCCCATCGCACCAGGCGCTCGTGGTCAACATGGTTTTTTAACCAATTGGCGCGGAAAAGGGAAACGCCCAGGCTCTCCTGGTGTGTAAAACCACTTTGTTGGAGAGTAGCGAGGATGGTTTTGGGGTGGAAGTTGTAATTAAGTTCGACGAATTCGACCTGTTCTGGTGAAAACGGGCTCCAAGCCTGTTTTCTGAGAAGCCAGCGAAAGATTGATTTCAGATTACGTTTATTAGCAAACTCAAGCAAAAACAGGCTGTCTTGTGCCATAACACGCCGGATTGATTGCAAGGTTTGGGTGGCATCTGCCATATGATGCAACGTGCGGATCATAGTGGCGCCATCGAAAAGTCCGCTCACAAAGGGGAGCTTGTAGATATCGGCGGCGACGTAGACAAAATTATCGCTATCACCCAAGCGCTCGCGAGCTTGCAGAAGCTGCGTGCGGGAGTAATCGAGCAGAACGATTCGCTCCCAGTTTTGATAGCGCCGCGTGAGCCTGCCAGCCCCAGCCCCTAGTTCGAGCAGCAGGTGACCACCCCGGTTGAAGAGTCGGTCGATCGCCACTGTTTCAACCGCATCTTCATAACGACGGTTGGCGTTATCCCAAAATTGGGACTGGTAATCTGAGCCCTCATAGGAGCAAACTGGTGGAGTGGAGCCTGGTTTGGTAGTCATAGTTAATCAATGCATTCGGGCAGGTTTGCCGGTAACACCCGAAGAAACCTCCTTACCGCTGCTTCCTCTCGGACCTGACGGGGTTCGAAGGGCTCCGCCGCACCGGTCCCGCCCGAATGCGAAATTAAGGATAACGGATAGA
>CAZDPK010000069.1:0-7155 GCA_964507335.1 uncultured Anaerolineaceae bacterium
CCGTTGGTATTGCTATCAAAATTCGCTAGCAATAGGTTCGCTGCATTGACGTGGGAAATATCAAAAGAAAAGAAGGTGCTAATCAAAATAATCATAATTAGCAGGATTGAGATGCTCCGATTGAGCTTATTTGAATCAATTAACGGGTTAAACAGATTCTTTTCCATTTTTTTTACCTCAATTGTAAAGATGAATTATGAAATAGAAATTAGTCTAGCGACTAAAGTAAAACCGAATCTTGATAACTACTATCTTAATAATTTCAAAAGGTCTAAGTTAATTACTTCAATCAAGAAAAAGCAATAATTATTCTAGCCTTGTGTAAATGGATGACCATTCCTTGGGTCTTCGGATTCACTGTGGATTAACTGCAACTTCTATACCACAATGATGAGCTATTTTAGAACAATTCCACAATTTAAGGTGAAAATTCGACAAATTGAAGTAAATTTGCGCTGAAAGTAAGTGATTTGAATGGTCGACAAGCAAATTTACGTCAGCATACGTAACGACCAGGTCTTTTGGATCCGATTTCCCTTGGTCCTGCAAAAAACCTGGAGTAAAGAGACGTAAACACCTTAAGAGTTGAGACTACTTCACGACAATTGGTATATATAATCGTTGCGTAATTGCGCTTACATAAATGGTCACACTCGTGATTTCGCTGAATGCCTCCCCATCGTACGCCTTATAGGTGAATGTGTCGGTGCCGGTGGCATTTGAATTGGGAAAATAGCTGAAGGAACCATCTTCTTGAAAAACCAATGATCCAAGGGCAGGAATTGAATAAACAAATGCAACCATCGGGTCCCCAGCATCCTCATCCGTATCGTTTGCCAATAATCCAAGCGAGGCAGGGATAACGAGCGGTATGCCTTCCAGTGTTGTATAGCTATCCGGATTCGCGACCGGAGCGTGGTTGGTAGATTCTACATTCAGGGTTACAGTGGCTGGATTGGATTGTGTGCTGCCTGAGAATGCCCGATAACTGAAACTATCCACCCCGAACCATGAAGGGTTGGGTGTATATGTGAAGCCGCCATCCGAGTCTAAGATCAAGGTGCCTTGAGCAGGTCCACTGATCAGTTCTACTTCGAGAGAAAGGTTGTCGGGGTTGATGTCATTTTTCAACACTCCATCAGCCGCTGATATAGATAAAACGCTATCTTCATCCATGGAGTAATCATCCGATACGGCGGTCAGTCCCCGTTTAAACAATACACTGGGATCGCCAAACAGGTGATAGGTATCCAGCAGATCCAAGGACGAACCAGTGGCCCAAAGCGCCAGCTTCCCTGCTATCGTCGCTTCACCTAAAGTTCCTGCCCCATTATTAAAGTAAGCATCGAAAAAGCCTGCATTCAAACTTATGTGACCAGTTGCCAAGCCCAAGCCACTGGCAGACCAACTCGCAAGCGCTCCGCCGTTCGCTTTCCTGGTGAACACTTCTGCTAACGATGAGTGCGTGCTCACTGGATTAGGATAAATGAAGTATCCTTCCCAGCAGGTCATACCCAAAACAATCGGAGTCTTCTCAGCGTTGATCAGACCATTAACTGCAGTCACGTCAAGGAGCTTCGGATTATTTAACCCCCAGACTGTGATTCCACCATGCCCATGGTAATCCACAAACAATTTACCTTCGTTGATGTTTGCGATCACTGCCGCTCGCGCCGAAGCTTCATCAAGATATGGCGCTACCCCCAGGTATACCTTGCTCGCGTCGTAATCAGCAGGGTCAACATATTCTTCCCATAAATATTGGCTTGCGGACGCAAAAATTGGGTCGCGATCCGCAACAAATAAGACTTGTTTCTGCCAGGGAGCTGAATCGGGCGGCAGTGCCTCATAGGCAATGACTTTTGAGACCATGGCATCAGCTTCAGCGTTGGTGTTCACGGGGAACCTCCCGATCATCATATCTGGCAGGATGTCACCAGCTCCATCAAAGGTCACATAATGATTATCCGAAGCGGTTTCCCCATACCATGGATCTACCATCGCCAGAAAAGGAGGAATAAAACTAGTCCTGTTATACCCCTGGTGGTTTTTGGGATCGTAGGTTCCGTCGCCGACTAAAAGCACGTGGGTTGGCGCAGGTGTTTCCCAGCCAGTCTGAGTGAAAGCCAGAAAATCCCGAATAGCATATGGACTGATGATGCCGTAATTAAATTCATCATACACATCCTGAACATCCACGACCAACGTTTTCGTTTCTTGACTGTTTCTGTAGGTTCCCATTCTCTCTGCCGCAACGAGAAATTCAGGATGACTAATAATGATCAATTGCGCTTGATTTGAGTTCTTGAGGTTCGCGGGTGTATTTTGGACGATTGAGACTGGCACTTGGTAGGACTCAGTACCTAACAGGTAATAGGTTTTTTGTGTAACAACCTCATCCTGAAAAGTGAGCATCTCATCAACAAAGTCGGTATTTGTTAATATCACCGGCAGGAGGGGATCGGTGACATCATAGGCATCCACACCAAGGCTCGTCACGAAACCGCTGACCTGGTAGCGCCAAATTTGAGGGTTAGGATTAGTGAAAGAGAGTTTCTCATCGATAGCCTTAAAAGTATCGAAAAATTCAACCTCCATCCAATCCACCATAACCAGGTCATCTGCAAGGGGAGCGGAAACAACCTTGATCGTGTTTACGCCAGCAATCAAAATCCCAGCATCAAACGTCAGTTCTACTGATTGCCAAACAAAACCATCAAACGATGTTTCGCCTATTTGAATGCCGTTGAGATAAAAAACTAAATGGTGACTTTGCTCGTTGTAACCTAAGAAGGATCCGCGAAATTTACGAACTCCATCGCTCGGATCATTTACGTTAAATGTTCTCACTAATTCCTGAGAAGGGAGAAGATAATTCATGAAGTAACGTTCAAAATCGTCCGATCCGGGTGCAAGACTACGATACCGATAATCATCAGCAAAACGTTCGATTCGTTTGTAGCTTGGTGCTAATTCCGCGCCACTGGGTTCAGCGGTTCGGCTTTCCATCCGCAACCCTGCCTCCACACCAACTGTGAGCCAATAGACATTCTGGTCGGTATACTTGCTGTCAAAGGCTTCCCCAAAGAATGTGATACTTTCCACCTCGTTCGCTATAGTAAGGTGAACATCCAAAGCAACCTCCTGCCCAAGGTTAAACATTCGAATGTTCTCCGGGGTGGTGGTGTCGATTGGGAAACCAACGGTTGCCAACGAACTGCCATCGAGACGGTAAAATCCCTCCTGCTCGATGGTCACCTTCCATGCTTCCGCAGGCATCTCCCAGGCTAATCCGCCAGATTTATCATTAGTCAGTTCCACATCTGGCTGTTGCCAGACCTTCGCGGTTTCATAATTCAACAACGATGTTGCAAGCAAGTTACTGAATGGCGAACTTTCGTCTGCTTGCGTTACTGTGTTGTTCGGTTGGCTGTTTAGGAATCGAACCTCTACCCACATTTCCTCATAGATAACCAGTGAGCCTGTCGATGGGTTATATTGAAGAGGGTAGACTGCAATTGCGGCTATACGCTGACCTCTCATTACGCCGTCATTGTTGATTTCAGCCAGTATTCCCGGGTAAGCGGTATCCTTCCCATAAATATCCGGATCCATCTGGGTTTGAGTTTGTACTTGTGGAAAAGTTAGTGTTTCCGCGTCAGAAATCAGCTCTTGTACCAAAAACTGGCTTTGGGCAGGCAGCACTGGCGCGCTCAGGTCAATCGTCCTGGATTTCCCAACCTTAACCTCAACAACCATTTCTGCCCCAAACGGCACACCAATCGTCACCAGCTTATATGGCAACGCAGGCGCACCTGGCTCGCTCAGGTGGTCCCAATCGGGTATTCGCACGAAGGCAAATTTATCACTTTCATCTACAACGTTTTCCTGTGATAAGTCCTGCCAGGGAACAGTCAGATGAAAACTAACCTCCTGACTTGAGGATTTTAGCAAGTGCAAGTCATCTTCGCCTCCAGCTCTCGATGCCGGCTGACTTCCCGCTTGAACCGAGGGTAAACCAGTGCTGAAGATCAAGATCACAGCCCAGATGAGCAAAAGCAAAGACGTTTTTTTGTTTCTCATTTGATTCTCTCAAAAAAATTCGTGATCCTTAACAAAAGATTACGCTTCAATCAGGGTCTTAAGTCCATCCTGCCCAAGCTGAAAGTTCAAACTTAAACAGCGCATGCTTTCCGAAATCAATGCAACCCGCTCAAGCAGCAGTGGCAAAGAATCTTGACGATACCAGGGAATAAAAGCTGTCTGAAGAATACGTGAAGTAACCTCAAGTGGATTCATTTCTCTTAAAGTCTCAGGTTGTGTTCGATCCAAGATGAACATTTTGTCTAATGGAACGCCTCTGGGGGAGCAGACCGCTGGTTCAGTATGCCATGGAGTGCCAAACACATAGAACCGATCCTGTATGTATCTTATGATAACCTGGTCTTCTCCGAGAACGGTTACTCCTTCTTCGTCAGCCAAATTTCTGACTAAGGTCGATTTCCCATGACCAGACTCGCCTAAAAAACAATAACCTTTTTCTTTATAAATCAAACCTGAAGCATGCAGTACCAAATCACCGGTCTTTGCAAGCCAGTTTACAAAGAGTCTTATGTCGAAAAGATCAAAAACAGACACTTTGTCTGGATCTTTTGCCGATCCATCAAAGAAAATCAAACCGTCATTAAATCCGTCGTCAACACGCACGGTGATAAAGGGTTGATTGAAGCGCTTAGTAATAAAGGTAAAGTCACCCGGGCGATTTTCCCAAAGCTCCCAGATTTCAGTCTGGAGGATCGGCATACCTGGATCAGAATCAGGAAGTGAGGATACTTCAGACAACCGCAGACATTTTTTCGTTGAGCATTTCTCGTCATCTGGCTCAAGTTTCTCTGTCCCAACCTGGATGAATTTGGAAAACCCTTTCAATACAGTGGATTTAAAAGGCTTACGACTTGAATCAAGTCGTAAGCAAAGGCCTGCAATATTGACTTGAAATGTCACACGACTTACCTCTGTCTTAGTAAAAAACACAAAAAATCATGATGTACTCAAACGTACACTCAATTTAATCAATAGGTTTATTAACGACCTCACTCTGACCGGAGAATGAAACATGAATCATTCTCTTTAGCTGTTAAATTGGCAATATGTCGTAGGACTGCAAAGTTCTTCGTCTACCTGTGGTGTAATATCTATTGAGGTATTACATGTTGACAATACTGATTGCTTGATTTCCAATTTAATCTTTGTTACGAGTGGTGGTGTATATGGTTTTTTATTCATAGATTTCCTCCAAAACAGGTTCATTAATACCGGCTCCAAACCGACGTAATTTCAATTTGCCCGACAAACATACAAAGGTATCCGGGGTTTCATAATCGTTGTGCACCATTTGCGACCATCCCGCACACTGACTGCAGAGGTTATTTGCGAAACAGTTTTCACACTCCGTGTGCTTGACCCGTTGAATCTTTCTGACTTCTCCAAGGCGATCCCAAGCTTCCACAAATGGCATTTTCAATAAATTATAAGACGGTTTGCGCAACATCATGCAAGCGCTCAGATTTCCAGCACTATCAATGTGGTAAGACCTGAAGCCTGCTCCGCAGGAGACCGCCTGAAATCTTCTTGCAGATACTCCGACCATCTTTTTACCACTTTTATAGCGTTCCTCCGTGCGCAGGCTGTCTGCCAGGTCGAAATCAAGGCTTAACTCCGGCGAAAGACGGTAGCGGTAAGGACTTTGACCACCATCCAGGCGAGGCCAGATGGTGCTGTCGTAGCGATGGGATACCCCTAAGGTTTCCGCCAACTCGATAATAGCTGGTAGTTCTTGCTGGTTAAGTGTCAGTAAGACTGTTTTAACCTTTGTTTTTATACCTCTGTCGTGCAGTAATTTGATACCTCGCAGGCAATCCTTATATGAGCCTTTTACTCGAGTGACCGATTCGAATACCTCAGCAGTAGCGCCTTCGAGCGTGATCTCAACCGAGCGAGGGGGAACTTTTGCAAACAGGTCGGCAATTCTTTCATCTATTAAAGTGCCGTTGGTAAAAATTGTAACAATCAAACCTAAATGACGCGCATGCAGGTAAATTTCCTCAAAATCTGGTCGAAGAAGCAGTTCACCACCGGTCAACATGACGAAGAGAGTTCCTGATTCTGCCATTTGATTAAGGATGGCTTTAACCTGTTCAGTGCCTAGTTCACGCGCCATAGCAACCTTGCTGTTGACAGGCTGGTTAATATAACAGTGCACACAGTTTAAATTGCAGCGATCTGTCAATTCCATGGTGGCAGAGAGTGGGTAACGTTTGTTGCCTAACGGGGCAAGCAAACGAGTTGCCCACTCATCCAGACCAATTTCGGGTTGTGCAATGCAATTCATCTACGCGACCTCTTTGACAGCGCCAATTTCGAGCAACTCTCGCAGAAATTCTTGTAAGTCCGCATCAATCGCCTGCGGCTCGGCATCGAACTCCTGCAGGATCGCATGAGATAAATTCTCACGTGTCTGAGGGGTTTCCAATTGCTGCCAGATCGCCGCGCCAACGTCATTCAATGCGAAAACAAAGTCCATTTCCGCCGTATCTTGAACAATCGGCACCAGGATCATCTCCTCAACTATCTTTCGGAAGATAAAATCCGGATTGCGTGCGTAACTAATCCTATTATCTTTCAAGCAGACCTCAACCTCTTCGCGATTCCCCGGTCCAATTACCTGATAATTCCAGGCAGGAATATCTTGTATCCCGCATTTCCTGGCAGCGAACCAATCCGCGCAAAGATCGGACCATGCATAGTGAGTGTGCCGTCAAGGTCCACATCCTGCAGCCAGTAATAATAGGTGGTGTAAGGTTGCAGGTTGAAGTTGTCTATATAAGAGTATTCGCCTCCCGCCATACCACCCGGATCAACGCTATAGATGAGGGTATCATTCAGTTTCACAATGTCAGCTGCCTGCGAACCGGTAGCACGGAAGATGTTAAAGCCGAGATTATTGTATTCACTTACAGTTTCCCATTCCAACAGAATTTCATTGAGTTGAACTGAGGCTCTGAAATTGTACAGCTCGACGGCGGTGGCAGGGGCATAGGTGTTCCGGAAGGTGCACTCCCAGCGATCATTCAAGGCGACCGTTGGCAGTGTAAT
>CAZDPK010000069.1:7255-9447 GCA_964507335.1 uncultured Anaerolineaceae bacterium
GTAATCGTATAATTTCCTCCGACTTCGAGAGCATAACTTGGCGTTTCATCATCGCCGAACAGGTTGTTGTCGGCAGGTGCATTTGGTGTTGTGGTGATATCCAATGGACGTATTGGCAAGGGTGAAATTCCTATCTCCCATTCCGTGCTGCGGTAGGTTTCCACGCCAACCACATCCTTGATCACCTTAAGCGTGGGTATCCCTTTACCAAGGACGCAGTCTTTGTAATCCGAATTTGGGATCCTGGAAGGGTAAGCACATACATCCAGTAAAGTCACCCTCACAGGCGGATCTTGTTCTGGAAAGTTACCGGCATAGGGAATGTAACAAATAGCCTTGGTGTCGTAGGGATATTGGTCTCCTACCCCAATGGGACCAAATGGATCATCGTGCGTGTCTACTAGCCTACAGGAAAATCTTGAAGCAGGATCCTGGGGGATCACATAATAACCTGTGCAGTTTTTCGGAAAATCGAGCCTGTCATCACAACCGTAGAATCTCGGATAACCAGGGGTAGGGTTGCCATTTGCTTGCCAGCTCATACAAAGAGCGTAATTGACACCTCTATCTCCATCTGTGTCGAACAGGGCGCAGGCATCAGCGGAGTTTGTTCCACCCAGGTTGACCTCATCCCAGTTGACGCTCATCGCAAGTTCATCCTCTGGCATTGTTTCGTAGTATGTATCGCGGCAGAATTGGGTCAGGTCTCCTTGACCAGGCTCGTCATTCGGTCCATCTACATCAATTGAGCAGGTGACAGAATTTGTCAGGAAGACCGTGGCAGGTCCACCAATCTGAATTCCACCGCTGTCTTTGACTATATACTGGAATTGATCCGTCAGTGCACCAGAGTCGTCTGGGTAATACGTGAACGAGCCATCAGTTAGAAGCCCACTGGTAGGGCAATCTCCGGTCGGTGGCAAACAACCCGTTGGTACCAGTGAACCATGGCTTGGACCACTTCCATAAAGCTCAGCAACTGCGCCTGTTGGAAGAGGAATGGTGCGGTCATTCGACAGCACACCAATTTCCAGGTAAACGTAGCGGAAAACCCCGGTCCTGAAGCCATAGCGGTCGTTCTGGATGTCGTAGTCGGAGCCAACAAGGGTCACTGTAGCAATATTGCTTAGGTTTTGGGGAAGGACTGTGTCGACAATTTGATAGGTAAAACTATCAGACGCTAATGTATTATTTGGCGGGGTATACGTGAAGAAACCGTTTGCGTCTAAGCTGTATGTGCCGCCGCCGGTGGTTGGTCCACTTTCTGGAATAACAGAAATTACCTCCCCTTCAGGGTCAGAATCATTTGCCAAAACACCTGGTACATGGGCATTATAAACAACACCTTTTTGGAAGCCGAAAAAATCATCGACTGCTACAGGAGCTGAACCCCCTTGCAGTTCGCTGGCTAATACAGGTTTAATTTCACCTACCAGCGCTAATAACATCATAAGACATAGAAATACAATCACAAAGCCCATACCGAGTTTTGGATTTACTTTGTAATGATGAAACATCATATCCTCCTCACCCAACTACTCAATTCGCTATAAGACTAGCACAAACATAGTGCTATCCCAAATCCCCCATATAATTATAATACGATTTGTTGTATGTCAATCGTCAAATCATCAGCAAATTTGACCATTTTGTATAAGGATAAAAAATCACAGCTACTTTTTTTTGATGTTTTCGTGTAATTTCAGATGGGTAAAGTTCAATAATAATCATCTTTCTTCTTGCCGGAAATTCGGTACAATTGTTGTGACTTGTCTATCAACCAAGTCTGGTCACCAAATGGCAGATAATTTCAACTCCCAATTATTCCTCCTGAAGCTGTGTGAGCCTGTTCGTTCGAGACAGGAGCAGTTGGATTCTTTGCGTCTGTTGGATGTTGAGGAGTGGGAAGCATTGGCTGCTGAAGCAGAGAAGCAAGGGGCGGCACCACTTCTTTACACCCTGCTGGTAGAGCTGGAGAAATCCTGGAGCGTTGACTTCCCTTCCAAAGAAAACCTACACGCAAGTTATTTGACCGCTGCAATCCGCAACACATTCATTATGGAAGACACCAAAAAGTTACTGCTGGCGCTGCATGATGCCGGCGTTGCTGCCGGGGGGTTGAAGGGTGTTTATCTGCTGGAAAATGTGTACGGTGATATCGGCGCCCGCTCGATGAACGACATTGACATCCT
>CAZDPK010000070.1:0-9310 GCA_964507335.1 uncultured Anaerolineaceae bacterium
TGATTCCGATCGATGCCACCCCTGCCGAAGAAGAGGCGATAAAACGCGATTTTCGTAGAGCGCTGGATGAGACAGGGTTGGTTGTGCCCATGGCAACGACCAACTTGTTTGGTGATCCGGTGTTCAAGGACGGCGCTTTTACCAGTAACGACCCCAAAGTACGGGCTTATGCCTTGCAGAAGACCATGCGCGCCATGGACCTGGGTGTCGAATTCGGAGCCAAGATCTATGTGTTCTGGGGCGGGCGCGAAGGCACGGAGACCGACAGCAGCAAAAGCGCGGTTGATGCGATCAAACGCAACCGAGAAGCACTGAATTTCCTGTGTGAATATAACCTGGACAAAGGTTATGGCCTAAAGTTTGCCTTGGAAGCCAAGCCGAACGAGCCGCGCGGAGATATATATAACCCCACCACGGGTCACATGCTCGGCTTTATTGCCACGCTGGATCATCCCGAGATGGTCGGTGTGAACCCTGAGGTTGCTCACGAGCACATGGCTGGGATCAACTTCATGCACGGCGTCGCCCAGGCCTGGGAAGCCGGCAAGCTCTTCCACATCGACCTGAACGATCAATATCCCGGACGTTATGACCAGGATTTACGTTTTGGATCGAGGGACATTAAAGCCGCTTTCTACCTCGTAAAGTTTCTCGAGGATGTGGGTTATAGCGGTTCTCGACATTATGACGCTCACGCCTACCGCACTGAAGATTACGAAGGTGTAAAGGATTTTGCGCGTGGCTGCATGCGTACCTACCTGATGCTCAAAGAAAAAGCCGCCCAGTTCAATGCGGACCCGGAGATCCAGGAGATTTTGGCAGAGATCAACGCGGAAGCTCCTGAACTGACGGCCGTGTTTGGCAAGTACTCGGCAGAAAAAGCTGAGGCCATCAAATCGATCGATTTTGACCGCAAAGCAATTGCCAGCCGTGGACTGAAATACGAACGCCTTGACCAGTTGACAATTGACTTGCTGCTGGGCATGCGATCTTAAAGATAACCAGACAGAAAACTGAGGACCAGTGATGAGTAAATCTCAAATTAAAACGCGAGTTGATGAACTGCTGAAAAGGATGACGCTGCAGGAAAAAATAAGCCAGCTTGGGGGTCACTGGTTCTTTGAATTTCAATCTCAAGGACGCCTGGACCCTGAAAAAGTCAAATCAAAATTACAACACGGTATTGGCCAAATCACGCGAATAGCTGGTTCGGGCAACTTGTCACCCCTTGAAACTGCCAGAGCCTATAACCACATCCAAAAGTTCCTTCGTGAAGAGACCCGATTGGGTATTCCCGCCATCAATCACGAAGAATGCTGTTCGGGTGTCACGGCTTTGGGAGGCACGGTGTACCCACAAATGATTGGTCTTGCCAGCACCTTCCAGCCCGAACTTGCCCGGGAAATGACCGAACAAATTCGGAGGCAAATGCTGGCAATGGGCGCACGCCAGGGGTTGGCACCTGTGCTTGATGTGGGACGCGATCCACGCTGGGGGCGCATAGAAGAGACCTTTGGCGAAGACCCGTTATTGGTGACCCAATTTGGCAAAGCTTATATTCAGGGTCTGCAGGGCGATGACCCCACACAAGCTGTTATGGCAACTGGCAAGCATTTTGTGGGTCATTCCTTGTCGCAGGGAGGCTTGAATTGCGGACCAGTGCATCTGGGTGAAAGGGAAATGTGGGATGTGTATTTACAGCCATTCCAGGCTGCGATCCGAGATGCTGGGTTAATGTCCATGATGAATGCCTACCCTGAGCTGGATGGCGAAGTAGTGGCTGCCTCAAAGCGTATACTGACTGACCTTTTGCGCGATACATTGGGTTTTGATGGCGTAGTTGTGTCTGATTATGAGGCGATAGTGATGATCCACAACTATCACAAATCTTCTCCAACTCGAAAAGATGCTGCTATCAGAGCTCTTACCGCTGGGATCGATGTGGAACTGCCCAGTTTTGATTGTTACCGTCCAGGTTTGGAAGAAGCGCTTGAAGCAGGTGAGTTGTCCCTTGAGATCATTGATAAGGCAGTTGCACGCCATCTGAGTAAAAAATTCGAATTAGGATTGTTTGAAAATCCATACGTAGATGAAGGCAGTGTGTTGGCTGAATTTGAAACCCCAGAAAACCGCGAATTGGCGAAAAAGATAGCTCGTCAGAGCCTGGTTTTACTCAAAAATGACGGAGCATTACCGCTCAACGCGTCAATCAAAAAGATAGCGCTAATTGGTCCAAATGCTGATAATAAGCGCTGCATGTTGGGAGATTACTCCTATGCTTCCATGCGCGAGCTACTATACCAGGATCCGCCAGACGGATCAGGTTACCAGGGCTTGACACAGGCAGATATTGATAAGATGCCGGTTGAGATTGCCAGTGTTTATGAAAGTTTAAAGCAAGCGCTGCCAGCATCTGTGGAAGTGGAGTACGCCAAAGGTTGTGACATCTCTACGCAGGATAAAGCTGGCTTCGCTCAGGCGATTGAAGTCGCAAAAAATGCTGATATAGCTTTGGTGATTTTGGGTCACAAATCCGGGTTGGGATACGATTGCACCACAGGAGAGTTCAGGGATTCAACCGAACTGGGTTTACCTGGAGTGCAAGCTGAATTGCTGGAAGCCATTCTTGAAACAGGCAAGCCTGTGGTCCTGGTTTTGATCAATGGACGTCCCCTTTCGATTCCGAGTTTGATCGAGGCTTCGAATGCAGTGCTTGAAGCCTGGGTGCCGGGTGAGGAAGGTGCAGGGGCTATCGTTAGCGCAATTTTGGGTGAGTTCAACCCAGGAGGTAAGCTGCCGGTTTCGATTGCTCGTTCCGTCGGGCAAGTTCCAGTGTTTTATAACTACAAACCCTCTGGTATGCGCTCTAACATTTATGGCGATTATGTTAATGAAAGTGTCAAACCGCTCTTTCCTTTTGGACACGGTTTAAGTTACACCCAGTTTGAGTATGGCAACCTGAAACTGGATAGAGAATGCGCAGGGTTGGATGAAACTGTTCAAATTAGCTTCGAGATCCAAAACGTAGGTAAGGTGGCGGGTGATGAGGTTGTGCAGCTCTATACCCGCGATGAATTTGCGCATTTTCCACGACCGGTGAAGGAGCTGCGTGGTTTTGCTCGCGTGCACCTGTTGCCCGACGAAAAGAAAACCATCCGTTTCGATCTGCCTGTCAACATGTTGGCGTATTATGGGGAAGGTTTACATCTTGTGCTGGAACCCGGAATGGTAAGGGTTATGATCGGCAGTTCATCAGCAGACATCCGGCTTGAAGCTGATTTTGAAATTGATGGCAAAACAACACAGGTGGTTAAAGACCGGGTGTTTGATTGCCCAGTGTCCATCGTTTGATTGGAGAGAAAAGCATGGCAACTATTTTAGGACTTGACGTTTCAACCACTGGCAGCAAAGCGCTGTTGATCGACAGTAAAGGCGAGGTCTTAGGCACGGCTTCTTCACCACACACGCTTTCTACTCCCAAACCGTTGTGGTCCGAGCAGGACCCCGAAATGTGGTGGCAGGCAGTCATCAACAGCATCCAAAGTGTGATCGCCCAAACTGGCGTTGAGCCTATCGAGATCGATGCGATTGGTCTGACTGGTCAAATGCATGGGTTGGTTTTGCTGGATGCGGAAGGAAAGGTGCTGCGACCAGCAATTTTATGGAACGACCAACGCTGCCAGGAGCAGTGTGACGAGATCCAT
The DNA here is from genome assembly GCA_964507335.1 of uncultured Anaerolineaceae bacterium. Taxonomy (GTDB): domain Bacteria; phylum Chloroflexota; class Anaerolineae; order Anaerolineales; family Anaerolineaceae; genus Mesolinea. Next base: position 3,705 of record CAZDPK010000070.1, read on the forward strand.
GAAAGAGTCGGCAAGGAAAAATTTATCCAGATTAGCGGCAATGTCGCTCTGACAGGTTTTACCGCACCCAAGATACTTTGGGTCGCCGAAAATGAACCTGAAGTCTATGCCCAGGTGAGCCATGTGCTGTTGCCCAAAGATTTTATTCGTTACAAGCTGACTGGTGAACTTGCCATGGATAAGGCTGATGGCTCAGGTACGGTGCTGTTTGACCTGAAAACACGAGATTGGTCAGAAGAATTACTTAAAACATTGGATATCCCATGTGAGTGGATGCCACCAACTTTTGAAGGTCCGGACATTACCGGTCGCGTGACCGGGGCTGCTGCTGCCTTAACTGGTTTGGCACCATCGACTCCTGTAACAGCAGGAGGTGGCGACCAGGCAGCTGGCGCGGTTGGTGTTGGCGCGGTTGAACCAGGCATTATCGGTCTGACAGTGGGTACGAGCGGTGTCATTTTTGCTACCACTCCAGCTCCATTAATTGAACCGGAAGGGCGTTTGCATGCCTTTTGCCATGCTGCCCCAGGGTTGTGGCATTTTATGGGCGTGATGCTTTCGGCGGCTGGCAGCCTGCAGTGGTATCGTGATACGCTGGCACCAGACATGAGCTTTGATGAGTTGCTGCGGGAAGCCGAAAGCGTACCTGCCGGCAGTGAAGGCTTACTCTTTCTGCCTTATCTGAGCGGTGAACGTACTCCGCACCCAGACCCATTAGCTCGTGGAGCTTTCATTGGTCTCACCATTCGTCATAGCCGTGGTCACATGACACGTGCCGTGCTTGAAGGGGTTGCTTTTGGGTTGAAAGATAGTTTTAACTTGATCCGAAATGCTGGCTTGGAACAGATATCCCAGGTTCGCGCTTCGGGCGGTGGCACGAAAGGTGCCTTGTGGCGCCAGATTTTAGCAGACGTGTTGGAAAGCGAGTTGGTTAGCGTCAATACCACCGAAGGAGGCGCCTTTGGCGCTGCCCTATTGGCTGGGGTTGGGGTGGGGGTCTGGCCGGATGTCGCGACGGCTTGTCGTGAAACTATCCATATTACTGGTAAAACAGCGCCTAATCCAGGTAATTTCACAGCTTATCGTGATGCTTATGAAATTTACCGGGGACTCTATCCACTATTGAAAAATACATTTACAAAACTCAACTGACAAACAAGGGAAAACACAATGACAAAACTGTTAAAATTTCCAGAGGGCTTCTTGTGGGGGACTGCCACCTGTTCTTATCAAATTGAGGGTGCAGTGAAAGAAGATGGCAGAGGAGAGTCAATCTGGGATGTCTTTTCACACACTCCCGGCAAAACCTTAAATGGCGATACCGGGGATGTTGCCTGTGACCATTATCACCGTTGGCAGGATGACATTAAAGTAATGCAATCGTTAGGTTATCCTTATTACCGCTTTTCTCTCGGATGGCCGCGCATTCTCCCCAATGGTCGTGGAAAAATTAACCAGCCTGGTCTGGATTTCTATAGCCGGTTGATCGATGGATTACTGGAAGCTGGGATAACACCCATGGCTACCTTGTATCATTGGGACCTGCCGATAGCTCTGGAAAATGCATGGTTGAATCGTGAAGTTGTGGATGCCTTTGCAGAGTACACTGACGTGGTTGCCCGGCACCTTGGTGACAGGGTGAAGTATTGGTTTACCATCAATGAGCCCTGGTGTGCCAGCCATTTAAGCTATACGTATGGCGAACATGCCCCGGGATTGAAGGATCGCTCAAAGGGCATTTTGGCTGCTCACCATCTTTTGCTTGCGCATGGTGTGGCGGTCAAGGAAATCCGAAAAACTGTCCCAGATGCCCAGATTGGGATTGTGCTGAACATGAGCCCGGTTCACAACGACCCAGACGCGCCAGTTAGCGAGGATAGAATCCGTTTTATGGATGGAGAACTCATTCGATGGTTTGCTGATCCCATCTTTGGACGTGGTTACCCCCAGGACATTCTCGAGGATTATGTTCATATGGGTGTCCTGAAATCAACCGAGCCCGATTTCATCCAACCCGGTGACATGGATCTGATTGCGCAGGAAACTGACCTTTTGGGCATTAATTACTACACCCGAATGTTTGTATCAGCAAACTCAGAAGGGATTCACAACGAGGAACGGGATGTACCACAGACAGATATGGGCTGGGAACTTTATCCACAGGGGTTATATGAGTTGCTCGAGCGAATTAACCGGGAATATCACCCGAAACAACTGATGGTCACAGAAAATGGTGCCAGTTACGCAGATGGACCTGATGAAAATGGAAAGGTTCGCGATCAACGACGTATCGACTACTTGCATTCACACCTCAAGGTGGTTTGGGATGCGATTCAGGCTGGAATCCCGGTCACTGCCTACTTACAGTGGTCGTTGATGGATAACTTTGAGTGGGCAAGGGGATATTCTCAGCGATTTGGTGCCATTCATGTCGATTACGAAACTCAAAAACGCACAATCAAAGACAGTGCTTACTGGTTTAGCGATGTCGTAAAACGAAACGGATTGTTGGTAGAGTGAGATAAAAAATTCTTAGCGATGGAGAAAAAATCGTATGCGTTCTAAAACCGTACCAACTCTTATCGGAAATACTTTGCTCACACCCCCGGTAACTGAACCCACCGGGGGTTATGTTAACATGCTCGGTGAGCCATTTTACAAAATCCAGCACTATGATGCCATGCCGCCCTTTTTTATGAGCATTGTCAGTGGTGCTGATCACTGGTTGTATATTGCCTCAACGGGCGGACTTACTGCTGGGCGAGTAGACGCTGAACATGCCTTATTTCCATACTACACTGAAGATAAGATTACCGAAAATTCTGAGAACACCGGCGCAAAAACAATCTTGCGTGTTAATCGCGGCAGCCAAACATGGCTTTGGGAGCCGTTTTCGATTCGGCAGGATGGACAATATCGAGTTGAGCGCAATTTATTCAAGAACATCCCCGGAACCACGCTGATCTTTGAAGAAATAAACCAATCTCTTGAACTGGTAATTCGATATAGCTGGCGCACAGGAGATCGCTTCGGTTTCATAAAAACCGTTTGGCTTAACAATATCAGCCACCTGGATACTCGGTGCGATGTTGAAGTGCTGGATGGTTTTCAAAATATTCTTCCAGCCAATGTCACCTCAGCGACCCAAAATACATTCAGCTGCCTGTTGGATGCCTATAAACGCAGCGAATTAGATGAAGAGACTGATCTGGGCTTGTATGGCCTCAACTCTCGGTTGACAGACCTGGCTGAGCCAAGTGAATCGCTAGCTGCAAATGTGGTTTTCCAGGTGGGGCTGGATGCACAAAACGTGCTGCTTTCCTCCAAACAACTGAACAACTTTCGTTTTGGAGAAAGCCTTGAGACAGAACCAGAAGTCCGGGGTGAACGAGGCGCGTATTTTATTCACGCGAGCTTGCAACTGGAAACCGACCAGGTGGCCAAATGGTACCTGGTGGCAGATGTAGACCGGGATCACGCTGCTTTGGCACTCCTGCGGGATTTCCTGAAATTGCCCCTGGATGCGAAGCAACAAGCTATTGAGCAGGACATCAAGCTAACTGTCCAGAACTTAAAGAAATTTGTAACCAATGCAGATGGCATACAAGTCTCAGAAAAAATTAATACCAGTGCGCATCATTTTTCAAACGTCCTTTTTAATGTGATGCGGGGCGGCATCTTCGCACAGAACTATTGGATCGAAAAATCTGACCTGTTGGATTATCTCTCTATCCACCAAAAGCATCTTCCAGAGGCTCATTCTGGATTTTTTGCAGCCCTGCCAGAAAGATTCAATCTTGCAGAGCTGCGTTCCCATGCTTCTGAGCTGGATGACCCCAATCTGCGCCGCCTGCTGAACACCTACTTGCCCCTCACTTTCAGCCGCCGGCATGGCGATCCGAGCCGTCCTTGGAATGTGTTTTCCATCAACCTGAAAAAAGAGGATGGTTCTCAGCGCTTGGATTATGCTGGCAATTGGCGCGACATTTTTCAAAATTGGGAAGCTTTGGTTTACTCTTTCCCCGAATTTGTGCAATCCACAGTAGATACTTTCTTATGTGCTACCACGGCGGATGGATATAATCCATACCGGATTAGCCGTAATGGTATCGATTGGGAAATTCCTGAAGCGGGTAATCCCTGGGCAAACATTGGCTATTGGAGCGATCATCAGATCATTTACTTGCTCAAATTGATGGAAGCCAGTGAGCGTTTTCACCCTGGAGAGCTGCGTCAGCACCTGAATACTCCAGATCTGAGTTACGCGAATGTGCCTTATCGCATCAAACCCTATGAGGGATTGCAGAAAGATCCTTACAATACGATCTCGTTTGATCACGCGCTTCAAGAAAGCATCCAAAAGCTGACACGCCAGTTCGGCACTGACGGGCGTTTGCTGTTTGCCGCGGATGGCAGCGTGGTACATGCCTCGCTCGTTGAAAAGCTGCTCACGCTTGTGCTGGCTAAGCTGGTCAATTTTGTTCCTGAGGGCGGGATTTGGATGAATACGCAACGCCCGGAATGGAACGACGCAAACAACGCCCTGGTTGGGTATGGTCTTTCAGTTGTCACGCTCGGTTACCTGCGGAGCTTCGTCGCATTTTTCCGTAACTTGGTCGAGGATGAAACGGACGAGTTCTCTATTCATAGTGAAGTAGCGAATTTTCTAAAGACTATCGCTGTGATTTTGGAGAACTTCCATCCCAATTTGAGCGGTGAGTTCACACCTGAGTTGCGTCGACGGATGATGGATGAGCTTGGCCAGGCTGGCAGCAGTTATCGGTGGTCGATTTACGACCATGGGTTTGGCGGAACGATGAGCCAGTTGTCAGTAGACGAGTTAATGGCATTTCTGGATACAACACAAGAATTTCTGGAGCACAGTTTGCGCGCAAACCGGCGTTCAGACGCGCTCTATCACTCGTATAATTTGTTGCGCCTTGAACCCGGGCATGCCCATGTGGACCGTCTTTATGAAATGCTTGAAGGGCAGGTTTCGATCCTTTCTTCTGGACTTTTGAGCGGTGAGGAATCCCTTTCCCTTTTAGAGAGTTTGCGCCATAGCTCGCTTTACCGGGCGGATCAGCACACCTATATCCTTTATCCGGATCGGGTGCTACCCTCATTCATCAAAAAGAATACCTTGCTGCCCGAACAACTCGACCATTTGAAGTTACCTGCCCAGTTGGTAAAAGATCAGGATACAAGACTCTTCACTCAGGATGTTCACGGCATGTTCCATTTTGGCAGTAAACTGCGAAATATAAAGGATGTTCGTGAAGTGTTGAAAGACTTGAAGAACCAACCAGAGTATCAAGAGTTGATAGGACAAGAAAAAGACGCTGTTGAAGGCTTGTTTGAAAACACCTTCCGGCATGCTGAGTTCACTGGACGTTCCGGGACGTTCTTTGCCTACGAGGGGTTGGGCAGCATCTACTGGCATATGGTTTCGAAGCTCCTTTTAGCGGTTCAAGAAACTGCCATACGCTTTAGGAACGAACCCGTTGCTGCCAAACTTAGCGATTTTTACCGCGACGTCCGAGCGGGATTGGGATATCAGAAAACACCCGCTGAGTACGGCGCCTTCCCTACAGATCCTTATTCAC
>CAZDPK010000071.1:0-8912 GCA_964507335.1 uncultured Anaerolineaceae bacterium
TCTTTGAAGCGTACTGTGATGGTGATTTCATCCAAAAATTCTGTGCTTAGTAACTGACCCTGGTGGGCATCAATCATCCTTACTATCTGATCATACAAACGATAAGGCGCAACGAACATCAGGGTAGTGGTTGGTATGAGGGTGGCAAATTTGACTCCTTTTAGCACTTCCCGAACAGCCTCTCCATAGGCTTTCACCAATCCGCCTGTACCCAATTTGGTGCCCCCAAAGTAGCGAGTAACGACCACAACCACGTTCCCCAATCCGCTACCCTGCAAGACAGCCAACGCTGGTCTGCCGGCGGTTCCTGAGGGTTCGCCATCATCGCTGCAATGCGTGATGATGCTTTTGCCATGTCCGATCACAAAGGCAGGCACATGGTGAGAGGCAGTAGAATGTTGCTTCTTCACCTCAGTAATAAACGCTCGTGCTTCTTCGACACTATTGACCGGAGACAGGTTGGCAATGAAGCGCGAATTGACCACCAAAATCTCGGTTTCAATCGCTTCCAGCGGAATAAGACGCTCAATTTGCTCCATTTATGCCTCTATTCCCAATCATACGCTATAATTTTTTCCCTGACAGGAAAAAACATGGAACGAATTTTCATACCCCTCAGTTTTATAACCTTTTTACTTTATGGTTATGATAAGTTTCAAGCTAAAAATGATGGCTGGCGCGTACCGGAAAAAGTTCTGCTAATCCTGGGAATTTTCGGTGGTGCGATTGGCGGTCTGATTGGTATGCAGGTCTTTCACCACAAGACCAGGAAAAACTATTTTTGGGTAATTAACGGTTTGGCTGCTGTGGTACACATTGCGCTTGTCTTGTTTCTGATCAAGTAAGGTTTCAGATAAATACCTTTTGTATAGTTTCTCCTGTATTGAACATAGCATACGATATAATAAAAAGATATTCTTAAATCTGATTTAGAGAGGAAGCTGTCATGGTTCAAGTAATGAACATCTCAGAAATTCGTCCTCTCATTACGGACGAATTCCAGGTAGGTCCGTTTATTCCGCGCACCGAAGCAATTCAGCACGCCTACGATTGGGGCAAGCAAGTCCATGCCGGTCAGAAGCGTCTCTCTGGCGAGCCATATTTTGAGACTCATTGCGCCTGGATTGCCGCTTTTGTCGATAATCTGGTCAAAATTGAATCTTGGACAATAGCCGCCCTGCTCCACGACACTGTGGAAGACCAGGGCGAAACTTTAGATGAGATCAGAGCGCTTTTTCCTGGAAAACTTGGCGCAGAAGTCGCGCATATCATCGATGGTTTGACCAAGATAAGCAACCCACGGGATGGCTCCAGCCGGGAGATGGAAACCCTGCGGAAAATCGCCATGTTCCGCGACCCTGCTGTCTTTGTCATCAAATTGGCAGATAAAAGCCATAATCTGATGACCCTCCAATATCAACCTCCCGCCAAACAATGGGCAAAAGCTAATGAAGCGATCCGTGCTTACGGCAAACTGGCTGGGATTCTCAATTGCTATCGCTGGCGTCGCTGGATTGAGGATATGGCTTTTCCCTATGCCGAAGCCGATTCCTTCCCAACGGTGAAAGCAAAAATCGATGCTGACCCGCGCCTGAATATCAACTTTATCCGTTATTACCTGGGCGAACTCGGCAATGTCATGAATGCTGAAGGGATAGACGGATCGATCAAATTCACTGTCAATGGCTATTGGCAAGCCTGGGATAAATTGCAGCGAATGGCGCGCAGTAATCGCACATCGCTGGACGATTTTTCAGCAGTGAATGATATTGTCAGTTTTCGCATGTTGGTAAATAGCAAAGATGAGATCGATTGTTATCGCCTGTTGGCAAGAGTAAACAAGTATTTTCAGCGCAACCTGGACCAGGACCGTTTTGACGATTACATTGCATCTCCTCAAAATGGCTACCAGGCTCTGCAAGTGACAGCCTACCTTCCCGGTACCGGCGCGATCGAAATTGCCATCACGACCGAAGATATGGAAGGCGAAAACACCTGGGGTGTCATTTATGCGATCAACCACAATAAAGATATCAGCCGTTATCGTCCTGTCCAGATCCTGACCTCCTACGGCGGAACCCGATTCCTCGAAGAAGGCAGCACTGTTCTGGATGGCGTTGCCTCAATCCAGGATTTTTACCTCGATAAGATCCACAAAGTGCTGGTCAACGGTGAAGAACGTCACATTTATGATAGTCTGAACCCAGGCGATGTCCTCGAAGTCGTTAGCAGCGGTCCCCATAAGCAGCCTGAACTGGATTGGTTAAACCACTGCAATCCGACCACAGCCCGTATACTGCGAAACGTTCTGGCAAGAGTCAATCTGAAACAAGCCAGTGAGAAAGGCACCAAGATCCTTCACCCCTTCCTGGTGAGGCAAGGCATCCTTGATCTCAACGATGTCGCCTCCCTGGAACCCAATCGCCTCGAATCAATGCTAGGTTTACTGGCTTGCGCGAACCTGGATGACCTCTACTCGGCAGTTGGCGGCGGTTCAATTTTTGTAAATGAAGTTGAAAACGCCATGGACTTGACAGGCATAAAAAACGCCACATTACGATGGACCTCCCTCCAAATTCGTGGCAATAACAGTTCCAATCAGCCCGGTGCGTTAGCTTACTTCGCAGGACTGATCACAGAAGCCGGCGGAAATATTCTCAGGACTGTTAATACGACTTCAAAAAATGGTGATTTTCATGTTCGCATGGTTTTAAAAGGTTTGGAAAATAATCAGAAAGAGTATCTGAAAAGGCTCTTTTCTGAGAGCCGTTTTCCACTCGTGGAAATAGAAATCGCATAACGGCTCATAAACAAATTACTACTTTGAACTCATGTTAGAATATCCACGTTAAGTTATTGGCAGTTAAACCTAAAGATCAAGGATACTTTCTTTGCTTATGTTAAAACATAGAAGCAGTACAAGTAAGAAGATCAGAAACCTGGTTCTCTTATCCATCTTTCTCCTGACCATTTTCTTTCAACCGGTCAGTGCCGCACAAACCCTGCCTCAGGGAGTAGGACCCGGCATAGCCACACCCGCACAAGATCTGAGTGATGTTCGAGCACAAGTGCTCTTTTTCTATTCAAACAGCTGTAGTCATTGTCTGAAAATTATCGAAACAGTTGTTAATCCGATGAATAATGAATATCCCGGGTTAATAGATTTCAGGTTGCTTGAGTTGGGTGAACGCGCCAATTACGAAGCGCTTATGACAATTGAAGAGCAGCTTCAGGTTTCCCCTGATAGCCGTGATCTTCCAGTAGTGGTGATCGGCAACCAGGTTCTTACCGGAGAAGAAGAAAACACCACTAACCTGCGCAGTCTGGTTGAAGCAGGTATCAAGGGAGCCCCTATCACACTACCCGAAATTGAAGGGGTGGACTTTGATCAGCTGGTCACATCCACACCTCAACCGATAGATGTGCCAATTGAGGCATGCTCGATCGATAATCCTGATAACTGCGTAACTGACCATCCCATTTATGTGGCTTACTTTTATCAAACAGGTTGTAAGGAATGTGCCCGCTCAGAAACAGACCTGGCATACTTGCAGGACAAATATCCACAGATAATCATTGAAGAATTCAACATCTACGATGAAGCAGGGCTTGCAAACTGGCTGGCTGAACGAGTCAATCGGGTGGAGGACCTTCACACCCCCGCAATCTTTATTGGTGATGATGCCTGGATTGGCGAAGAAGAAATCCGACCTCAAACCATTGAACCTGTCCTTGAAAACCTGCTGGAAACGGGCTCTCCCCGATTCTGGAATGAATACAATCCTGAACAAGGCGGCCAAACCCTGATGGAACGTTTCCAGAAGTTGGGTTGGGTTGCCGTTCTGTTGGCTGGTTTGGTGGATGGACTCAACCCCTGCGCCTTTGCGACCATCATTTTCTTTGTTTCTTATCTGGCTCTCAGACAATATAAGGGTAAGCAAATTCTTCTAACGGGTGCAAGCTTTACCTTGGGTGTCTTCCTGGCTTATTTGGTTGTTGGGCTGGGTTTTTATAAAGTGCTGGACCTTGTCAAAGAGTACATGAGCATTCTTAGCAAGATCGTCTATGGGCTGACAGCCTTGTTCTGCCTGGTCCTGGCAGTTCTAAGTATCCGGGATTACTTCAAAACCCGCCATGGCGATTTGGACGATATGGCGCTGAAATTGCCCGAACCTCTTCGTAAGCGCATCAATGCCACTGTGCGTGAAGGACGCAAATCCAGTAGTTACTACATTAGTGCATTCGTTGTTGGCTTGATTGTGTCTATCTTGGAATTGGCATGCACAGGTCAGATTTATCTGCCAGTAATCATCTCGATGAGCACCTTACCCGAGCTACGCAGCAAAGCTGTCTTATTCCTGGTGCTGTACAACCTGATGTTCATCGTGCCGTTGATCGTTGTCTTCATCCTGGCGTACTTTGGAACAACTTCAAAGGATCTTACTGCCTTCCTGAAGAAACATGCCGCGGCAGTCAAAATTGGCATGGCAATTGTCTTCCTCTCGCTGGCGATTTGGTTGATCACTTCGCTGTTGGCGTAATCGAAGTTTAGTACAAAAATGGGATGAACTGTTCGTGTTCATCCCATTTTTTCATTCATAGAATCACACCTCGCCCCCGATGGGAACATAGGTGAGGTGTGAAAAAAGTTCAAATAACTCACCTTTGGCGTAATTTATTCACAACCTTCGCAACAGTTGAATGCAACCTAACCATCTTGCTTGATAATTCCCCAGAGTAGCCAGCAGATTTAACTGCCTGGCGTAATTCATCCGCTGAGTTAAAGGAGGGCAACTGCAAAACTGCCCGTCCAATTTCAGGAACACTGTGGGCATCCGAACCAACCATCCAGGCTAAACCATGCTCAGTAGCAAATGCGCCGGCTTTCTCATTGTATGTAGGATCAAAACAACGCGCGTTAAAAGCTTCCACACCATCCAAAAAAGGCACCATCTTCTCTAATGTGCCCGGTTTCCAGCTTGAACCCCGCCAGGGGTCAAAGGGATGGGCTACGCTAATAAAGGCGCCCTGATCTTTCAACTTTTTAACAACCTCCAGCGGTGGTAAGTAATCCGGTATCTCTTCCGTCATGAAGTAAGCCAAAATCTCGCCTTCGCTGGTTAGGATCTCTTCGCTCACCACAACCAGATCAGGTTCCATTTGGTGAGCTTTGAAAGCGCCAGCCATGCGACCATGATCGGTAATGGCAATTTTGCCAATACCCTTCGACCGACATGTCTTGATGATTTCTTCTAGTGTTACCAGGCTGTCTGGAGAATAGTTGGAATGGCAGTGAAATTCTGCATTAATTACTTTGAATGTCATTCGATATAAATCCTGGGAAGGCGTTCTGCAAGACCACACACTACTTCATAGTTAATCGTTCCCCAGCGTTTGGCAACTTCATCGATGGTAATAAACTCGGAACCCTGTCCGCCAACCAATACTACCTCGTCCCCTATTTTTGCGTCAGGCACACCGTCTAGCTGCAGCATGCACTGGTCCATGCAAACACGCCCAACGATCTTAACACGTTTACCACCGACCAAAACCTCCTGACCATCCACTCGCCTGAAACCATCACCATATCCAATCGGAATCACACCAATACGTTCGTCTGTGCTGGTGACATATTTGGAACCATAACTGATCCCTTGTCCAGCTGGAAATGTGCGTAAGGAAATCAGCCTGGCTTTCCAGGTTAAGACCGGTTTAAATTGCGCAGGCAGTGGTTTGCCTTCAATTGGCGACATGCCCATGATCAAATCACCGGGACGGGTGAGATCGTAATAAGAAGAAGGGAAATTCAAAATGGCAGCAGAATTGGCGGCGTGGACGATCTCAGGTTTCAATCCCTGCTGGTCCAAGTCATTGAGCAGGCTGTTAAACAGGCGGATCTGCGCAGGGGTAGAATCGGAATCGGCTTCATCTGCTCGGGCAAAATGAGTGAAAATTCCTTCCACCTGGATCGGAGAATTCTTAAGAGCCCGCAAAAATGGGGCAACCACGTCCACCGGCATTCCCAATCGCCCCATACCGGTTTCAACTTTGACATGGGCGCGCAAAGTGCCGCCGTGAATGCGAACATACTCCAGGTAAGTTTGTGCCAGTTCAGCGTTGAAGAGTGCAATGGTGATGTTGTGTTCGATAGCGTCCGGGATCTTGGAGGCTGGTGTAAATCCCAGCACCAAAATGCGATTCGAGATGCCAGCCCGACGCAGAGCAAGGGCTTCTTCGACGCGGGCAACGCCGCACCAGCTTGCCCCTCCAGCCACGCAAGCCTGGGCAATTGGACGCATACCGTGACCGTAGCCGTTAGCTTTGATCACAGCCATTACATCTCGCCCAGTTATCTTCATCGTCTCTGCAATGTTGTTCTTCAGGGCGTTCAGGTCAACTTCGAGCCAGGTTGAATAAGCGTTAATATCCACGGGGTAAAAGTATATCACTTCCGAGGATTTAAACGAAAAAGACCGGCGACTATTTGTAACCGGTAGAGGTTTTTTGGAATGCAAAGGTTTACAAAGCGTATATTTTTTCTTCCCCTTACTTATCGTGGTGAATTAACATTCCATTTCATCGCAATCTTGATCACAGTAATCTGGTTAGGCTAGTTCAGCAGAGCATCGCAGAAAGTCGATCCAAAAAAAATTGGACGAAATGCTTGACAAGGTTAGTGTTTGTTATAAAATAACTACTATGAACAGCAAATCTACAATCATCACCTTCGTTTTTCAGAGTGCCGTTTCCGGTGCTCTCTTAGGCAAAGGTCGGATTGCGCCTGTTCGCTGATTTTCAATCAAAACCGAATCAACAGAACCACGGGCAATCCAAACCCCGTGGTTTTTTGTTTATAAAAGCCATATGGCAGTAGTAATCAAACAAAGATTTATTGAAAGAGATAAAAAATGACTTCACCAGATATATATCCACTTGAAAACGCCCCGAAAATTGAAGGGCTTGTCTGCCGCCATTTTGAGGGCGAGTCAGACTATCCAAAAATGTTGGCGATATTCACCAACCTGCACGCTGCCGGTCAATATCCTGGAGATACCACCATCGAGGGTCTGCGTGCAGAATATTCCAATCTGAGTAACACCGACCCGCGTGATGACCTGATCTTCGTTGACGTGAAAGGTGAGACGGTTGCTTTTTGCAGATTCTATTGGGAACGCCAGGTTGCCACAGGTCATTACTCATATGGCATCCTCTTTAGAGTCGACCCACCCTGGCAAAAAAAGGGCATAGAACAATGTTTGATCGCCTGGGGTGAGACTCGTGGTCGCTATTATGCCTCCGTCCTGCCTGAAGGGAACAACGGTTTCTTCGTAACCCAATGTCGGGAGCCTGACCGGGTCCGTTTTAATGTCCTGATCGAATGCGGATACATAATCGACCGATATTACCACTCGATGAGCCGACCGCTCACCGATCTCCCGGAGCACCCGCTACCGGAAGGTATTACCGTTCGCCCAGCACTACCAAAAGATTTTCGCAAGATATGGGACGCATCCAACGAGGCTTTCAAGGATGAATACGGCGCGGTAGATCCAACCGAAGAGTGGTACCAAAGCTACCTGGCAAGTCCGAATTACCAACCCATCCTTTGGCAAGTTGCCTGGGACGGCGACGAAGTGGTCGGGTCGGTGCAAAACTATGTTTCGCTCGAAGAAAACGAATTGGAAGGGCGTTTGCGCGGGTATACCGAAGCGATTTCGGTCCGGAGGGAATGGCGCGGTCGTGGAATTGCCAGCCACTTGATCTGCCGCTCGATGGCGATGTTTAAGGCGATGAATATGGATGAAGTCGCTCTCACCGCTGACACGCAAAACCCGACTGGAGCGATGCGCCTTTATACCAACCTGGGCTACCGACCGTATCGAACCCTGTTTGAGCTCAGAAAACCTTTGTGAGAAGAGAATAATTATGGAAAATCCAAATAACATTGACAAACTTGCTCCACTGCCCCAGTTGGCAGGGTTTACCTTCCGACGCTTTGATGGTCCGGGCGATTACCAGGCTATGGTCGACATCATCATGTCTAATGTCGATGATCCGAACTCGAATGTCACCTCGTTGGAGGACATCACAACGGATTATGCTCACATGTCCGAAAGTGTTCCGGTCCGGGACATGGTATTCGCTTTTCACGCAGAGCAACCTGTTGCCTATTGCCGAACAACCTGTATGTGGGAAGAATCAAGCAACAGCTGGATCTATGGATGGCTGATGCATGTTCATCACGATTGGAAACGCAAGGGTATTGAAGAAGCTTTAATAGGCTGGTTGGAAGACCAAGCGCTGCTCAACCACCAGACCCTACACCCAGACGCTATGGGGATGCATTCTGTTTTTTTTCCGGAGGCAGACCAGTGTCGCCTGGAAATCGTTCAGAATCGTGGTTATTCGCCTACCCGCTACTTTGAGAACATGAAACGTGATTTAATAGAGATTCCAGACTACCCGCTTCCTGAAGGGATTGAAGTTCGACCTGTGTTTCCCTCCCAATACCGTCAGGTTTGGGACGCTGATGTAGAAGCCTTTCAGGATCATTGGGGAGCAACCATTCCTCCTGAGGAAAATTACCAGGAATGGCAGTCAAACAAAAATTACTTCCAACCCTATCTGTGGCAGATCGCATGGTCTGGAGATGAGATCGCGGGAATGGTATGGAATTTCATCAATATGACCGAAAACGAGAAGCGTGAAAGGCTGCGCGGATATACCGAAAGTATATCAGTGCGCCGACCATGGCGTGGAAAGGGCATCGCTAAGGCCTTGATTTGCCGATCAATGAAAATGATGAAAGCCCTTGGAATGACCGAAGTTGCGCTGGGTGTTGACAGTCAGAATATCAGCGGTGCGACAAAACTGTATTACGGTTTGGGCTACCGCAGTTATAACCGCTCGGT
>CAZDPK010000072.1:0-8805 GCA_964507335.1 uncultured Anaerolineaceae bacterium
CGAATGTTAGCTTGGAAGGCTAATGCCTTACCACTTGGCGACGCCCGCGTAGCCTCTATTTTAGTCTAAAAAGAGGCAATGTCAATATTTTCTTAAATCTGATCAGTCCTTGTTCAACAATTCCAACAAAATCTCGCGCGTACGTCTGGGATCGGCTTTTCCGCCAGAACTGCGCATCACCTGACCCACAAACCATCCCAGCAGGCTCTCTTTACCAGCCCGGAAACTGGCAACCTCATCGGGTGCTCCAGCCAAAACTGTTTCAATCTGCAAGCGTAGAGCGTCGCTGTCTGCGATCTGCCCTAAGCCCTCTTCCTCAACGATTGTGGCAGGGGTCTTACCACTTTCCTCAACCTTTTTGAGAAGGCTTTTGCCGGTGGCTGCATTGATTTTGCCCTTATCCACCATGCTGATAACCTCTGCCAGGTTTTCCGGTTTCAAGGTTAATTGATCGGCTGTCTTACCCAGGTCATTAAGCAAGCGGGAAAGGTCATTCATCATCCAGTTTGCAACCGCTTTGGCTTCCCCGCTATAAGCGAGCACAGCTGCTTCGTAATAGTCGGACAAGCTGCGCTCACTGGTCAGGATTTCGGCATCATAGCTGGAGAGTTGATAGTCCGTTTCAAAACGCGCGCGCCTGGCAAGAGGTAATTCAGGTAAACTGGCACGGATAGCGTCAATTTCTTCCTCGCTGAGGATAACGGGCAACAAGTCGGGCTCGCGGAAGTAGCGGTAATCGGCTTCGGTCTCCTTGGAGCGCATTTTCTTCAATTTTCCGCTGTCGGCATCCCAGTCCAGCGTGTATGACTGCACCTTACCACCCGATTCGACCAGTTCGATCTGGCGTTTGGCTTCTTCGCCGATAGCCTGGCGCACTGAATCGATCGAATTGACATTTTTAATCTCGGTTTTGGTGTTAAGAACGGTGCTGCCGCGTTCCCGGATGGAAACATTGGCGTCACAGCGCAGATGCCCGCGCTCCATGTCGGCTTCCGACACGCCAATCCAACGCAGAAGCTGGCGCAGTTGGATCAGGTACTGAGCAGCTTCATCGCCCGAACGCAAGTCAGGCTCGGTCACCATCTCCACCAGGGGTACACCGCAGCGGTTAAAATCGAGCAGGCGAGCTCCATGCTCGGTCTTGGTTTTGCCGGCATCTTCTTCGAGATGCAGGTTGTGAATTCGCACCCGCCGGGTTTCGCCGTTGTCCATCGGCAGGTCCATGTAGCCGCCTTTGCCAATCGGCTCATCAAACTGGGAAATCTGATAGCCTTTGGGCAGGTCCGGGTAAAAGTAATTTTTACGATCAAAATACGATTTCGGGTTAATATGAGCGTGCATCGCGGCAGCCAGGATCGCGCCTTTACGGACCGCTTCTGCGTTCAATACCGGCAGCACTCCGGGCAAACCGCTGCATACCGGGCAGATATTGGTGTTTGGTTCGGCTTCCCACGAGTCAGCTTTACAGGAGCAAAAAATTTTTGTTTGGGTATTGAGCTGGATGTGCGTTTCCAACCCGATGATCACTTCGTAGTCTTTCATGCTTTCACCTCACCTTGCAGCACCTGCGGGCGAACTTTACGCCAGGCTTCATCGCCGGTTAACTGCTCATAACTATGCCCAATGCGCAAGATCATATCTTCGCGGAAGTCGTTTCCGATTAGCTGGATGCCAATTGGCAGACCATTATTGTCCAGCCCGCCTGGTAAAGTCAGAGCCGGCACACCGGCATGGTTGCTGGCGACGGTCATCTGATCGGAATATTGCATGAGCACAGAATTGCCATAAACGGCTTTGCGTTTGAAGGCGGTGGTCGCAGCTGTAGGTGTGAGTAGAGCGTCCAGGTGGTAAGTTCCTTGAAGGTCAAAAGCGCGGTCGAAGTCACTGCGAATCATAGAGCGAACCTTGAGCGCTTTTTGATAATAATCTGAAGCATGTTCAGCAGCTGAGACGTACATACCCATCAGAATACGCAGTTTGGGTTCCAGCCCAAAGCCTTCTGCCCGGCTGCGTCGATAAAGTTCGTTAAGATCAGCCACATTTTCTGGTGTGCGATATCCATATTTGACGCCATCAAAACGATGCAGGTTGGAGGCTGCTTCCACTCGTGAGATGACAAAATAGGTGGGAATGCCATAGCGAATATTGGGCATGGGCACGTTCTCGATAATCTCAGCACCTGCTTTTGCCAGTCTTTCTGCTGCCTGCAAAACGGCATCATGAACCTCTTTTTGAATCGGTTCAGAATGCAGCTCTCCGCTCTCCAGATCAGGGTAATAAATGGCTTCGTAATCTGGAGAAAGCCCGATCCGCAGCCCCTTGACATCCTGTTCGAGTGCTTCAAGGTAGTTGTCAACCGGTTTGGTGGAGGAAGTACTGTCTTTGGGATCGTTTCCTGCCATCACCTGCAGCATCAGAGCTGCATCGCGCACATCCCGTGCCACAGGTCCAGGGCAATCCAGAGAAGACGCAAATGCGATCAATCCCAGGCGGGAAACGCGACCATAGCTTGGTTTCATTC
Source organism: uncultured Anaerolineaceae bacterium (assembly GCA_964507335.1). GTDB lineage: Bacteria > Chloroflexota > Anaerolineae > Anaerolineales > Anaerolineaceae > Mesolinea. The sequence continues at coordinate 2,522 of CAZDPK010000072.1, forward strand.
CGACTACACCGCAAAAAGATGCCGGTTGACGGATGGAGCCGCCGGTATCGGTGCCTAAAGAGAGCGCAACTTCCTGCGCGGCAACACTGGCTGCCGAGCCTCCCGAGGAACCACCAGGAACGTATTCGGTTTGCCAGGGGTTATTGGTGGCGGGTTGAAAAGCGCTGGATTCGTTGGAAGAACCAAAGGTGAATTCATCCAGATTGACCTTTCCCAAAACCAGCGCGCCGGCATTGGTGAGACGCTGGACTGCTGTGGCGGTGTAGGGAGGAACAAAATTCGCGATGATCTTTGAGGCTGCGGTTGTGTTGGTGCCTTCGACACAAAAAATATCTTTGACCGAAAGCGGTACACCCGCCAGCAAACCAGGGTCCTCGCCATTCACGACCATTTGGTCAACCTTTTCAGCCTGCGCCAGAGCCAGATCCTGGGTGACCTGGATAAAGGCGTGGACCTTCTTTTGCTCTTCCGGGCTGAGATTGCCTGGTTCCAGCGAGCCGGATACGCCATCCACCGATTTAATTTGGGAAAGCGAGGCTTGGACGATATCGGTAGCTTTGACCTCCCCGATGCGCACTTTTTGAGCAACTTCGAAAGCGCTGAGTTGATTCAGGCTCATTTTGCCTCCTTTACATCCGGAACGGCGATCATACCGTCTTCTGTTTCTGGCGCGAGCGCAATGATTGTCTCTGGGTCAGAGAAGGGTTGCCATCGGTCATCACGAGCAGGTAAACCCTGGGGCTCGAGCCCATGCAAAGACGGCTCAACGCCTTCCGGCAAAGGTATTTGGCTCAGGGCTTCCACGGAAGCAAGCTGATGGTTCATTTCTTTAAAAAGGTAAGCACTCTCTTCAGCGGTCAATTCGAGCGCTGCCAGGCTTACCAACTTCTCAAATAATTCGGGACTGATGCGTTTTGTTGTCATGGTTATCCTTGGTTTGTACTGGCAAAATTATACCGTAAGCACGTAAAGCAAAACGGAACGAGATTGCCTCGTTCCGTTTGAATATCTTGATAGAGGGGGATTAATTTACTTTCTGATCATCTGGATAGCCGACTAAGGCTTCTTCAATGCGAGTCATCACATCATCGCTAAGCATTGGAACAACATCCAGTGCCTTGAAGTTCTCTTCAAGCTGGCTCATTTTGCTGGCACCGGTTATGACCGTGCTGACGTTTGGATTTTTCAAAACCCAGGCTAAAGACATCTGCGCCAGGCTAACACCCAGATCATCTGCAATTTGAGCCAGGTTTTCCACTGCCCGCATCCGATTGGGATCGCTGAACATTTCCTTCAACCAATCATAACCAGGCAGGCTTGCGCGGCTGCCTTGGGGGAAATTACCGCCGCGATACTTACCAGTGAGCATGCCGGATTTCAGTGGGCTCCAGGTGGTGGTGCCCAAACCGAGTTTTCGATAGAGAATGTCATATTCCTGCTCAAAGCGGGTGCGATGAAGCAGGTTATATTCAGGTTGCTCCATGGTTGGACCGATCAGGTGATGTTTTTTTGCGATCTTGGCTGCTTTGAGAATTGCTTCAGCAGGCCATTCAGATGTGCCCCAATAAAAGGCTTTTCCTTGATTGATTACTTGATTAAATGCCCGTACGGTTTCTTCAATGGGGGTTTCAGGGTCGGGTCGGTGAGCAAAAACCAGGTCGACATAATCGAGCCCGAAGTTGCGCAGCGAGCGGTCTACACCTTCAACGATGTGCTTAAAGCTCAGCCCAAGCTCATTAGGGGTTTTACCGCCCCAAAATATTTTGGTTGACACCACATATTGTTCACGCGCCCAACCCAACTCGCGCAGGGCTTGACCCATGATTTTTTCTGATTCGCCGTCGGCATATGCTTCTGCGTTGTCAAAAAAGTTGACACCACGTTCCCAGGCGGCAGCCATAAGAGTTTTGGCGTGTTCGATATCGACCTGATTGTGGTAAGTGACCCAAGAGCCAAAAGAAAGCTCCGAAACTTTTAATCCCGATTTTCCTAAATGACGATAATTCATTACATCTCCTTGTTTTTCTTCAATTATAGACCTTTGTATTCCATAAACATGGCATTGTAAAAGGGCAATTTTTACAAATGATTAACATAAATCGGGTTGACTTAAAAATTGAAAAGAGTCCGTTGACGTTGAAATCAGACCATGATATTATTTCTACCTTGACGCCCCCATCGTCTAGTGGCCTAGGACGTGGCCCTCTCAAGGCCGAAACCGGGATTCGAATTCCCGTGGGGGCATTTTTTATTTAATGCAACCATTCATCCAAAAAGGGGTTAACTCTCATGAAGCGCGATGAATCCTCTAGAAAATTTTGAAATTCCTTATCCCCGCGTCACTTTTCGCAGAAAATTGATGGATGCACTGGGGCGGAGCCTGATACGCTTGCTCACGCGTGCAAAAATCAGTGGTTTAGAAAACATTCCTTCAGATGGTCCTGTAATTTTGGCTGGCAATCATGTCTCAACGCTTGAACCAATGTTGCTAGCTGTCTTTCCCAAGCGGCAGGTGGAATTGCTTGGCGCAGGAGACATCCCATTCGAAGGTTTGATCGATCAGATTGTGGCGCAATATAAGTTCATTCCAGTCAACCGGGGAAACCTGGATCGAAAGGCAATGAACCAGGCTTTAGGTGTGCTCAAGCAGGGGGGCGTTTTGGGGATCTTCCCGGAGGGCGGCACGTGGAATCCTGGTCATATGAAAGCCCAGGTGGGGGTATCCTGGTTGAGCCATAGAGCCCAGGTACCCATTGTACCCATTGGTTTCAGTGGATTCCACAAAAGTTTTTCACAGGTCCTGAGATTTCGAAGACCTCGCCTCCAAATGAAAGTTGGCAAGTTGATTCCAGCGCTCAACATTGAGGATGATGACCGCTCTATCAAGACCATTTACCAGGAATATGCTGATATGGTTTTGAACAAAATCAATGAGCTGGTTGATCCGAAGGATTTTCTACTGATTCCCGAGCAAACCGAATACAGTCTCCAGGCACTGGCAGGGACGGACGAGAGTAACATGAAGGCAGTGGAAATCTCAAAACCAGATGCGCTGGCACAATTCTTTTTTTCCCCGGTATTGCTGAATTCATTTGCCAGCAACCTGAAAAAACCGGTTCAACCGCTTTATCCCCACAACCAGCCCAGATGGAACCAGCAATTCTCAGCAGCGATTCAATCTGTTTTAGATGTATTAAGCGCCAACCCGGGCTTTTTTACCTATCGGCTGGGCATGGAAGAAGGTCAACATGTGGAGACCGCCTTGAGGGAAGTTTTAGCGTTATTGGAGTCAGCTCGCGATTCTGCTATGACAGTTATCCTAAATGCGAGCGCGCGCTCCCGTTATTCAGATGGGCGGGTTGAAGAAAAAAACTGCCAATATCAAATTCCGCCAGAACCTCAGTAGAGGTTTCCCTCTAAGAATTATCAGACGCTTTAATATCCTTCACATTCAATTGTAATGATTGTCTGCCCTGGTACGAATTTATCTCGAAGGCGTAAGCAATGTCCACATATGCCGGCATATCCTGCATCCAGTGACCCTGGTTGAAGGCAATCGCGTCGAATTGATGCATGCCTGAACCTACTGTCAGTTTGAGGTGCCGCCCATCACCTACAGCGTACGCACGGGCTACCTTGCAGTTGCGGCTGCAAAACAGGGCGTCCGGATTGTTGGTTCCGGTTGGTTCCAGCTGGGCGATGTCTGAGAGTATCCCCGGAATGTGTTCTGGTTTGAGGCGGTCGAGAGAAATCTCGTAATCAATTAGCAATTCAGGGGCCAGTTCCATTCCAGACAAACGTTCGCGAGCAATTTGAGTTATCCGTTGGGTGAAGTCATCCAGACGCTCAAATTCAAGGCTTAAACCTGCTGCCATGGCATGACCACCATAGTGATCCAGTAGATCTGCGCACTGGTCTAATGCTTCCACGATATTGAACTCAGGAATCGTTCGGCAGGAGGCTTTGACCATACCATCCTCGAGCCGACCAACAATTGCCGGTTTGTAAAAACCCTCTGTGACACGCCCTGCAGCCAAACCAACCACACCTTCTTCGTAATCTTCTGAGACAGAAATAATGATTGGTGTATTTGGGTCGGCGGCATTGGCTTCGGCGACCACCCTGTCCTGGATGGCGTGCATGATATCTTTGCGCTGGCTGTTATAGTTGTCCAGCTGCTGGGCAAGTTCCCCCGCGTGGAAAAGGTCTTTCGTAGTCAGTAACTCAAAAGCAGCCAGGGCTGAATCCATGCGACCAGCAGCGTTAAGCCTGGGTCCGATTCCAAAACCAAGATGCCCGGCATTGAACTGTTCGATTTTGATACCGGAGGTCTGGATGAGAGAATAGAGCCCCTGTCGGTGAGTTGTGCGTATCGCCTGCAAACCTGCTTTCACCAGAGATCGATTTTCGCCGTCAAGTGGGGCGATATCTACCACGGTTCCGATACTGACCAGATCCAGCCATTGACGGTAATCGATATTTGGATCAGGATAAGCCGTGAGATAAGCTTTGGCAATCTTATACGCCATACCCACGCCTGCCAGCATCTTGTAAGGGTACGGATCCCCTGCCTGGTGTGGGTCGATGACGGCATCAGCAGGAGGGAGATCTGTTCCTGGAAGGTGGTGGTCAGTGACGATCACCTTCATTCCCAATTGTTTGGCAAGGGCAACCTCTTCCTGGGCGCGAATACCGCAGTCTACGGTGATTATGAGGTCAATACCTTCTGAAGCAAGCTGCTGAATGGCTTCATCATTGAGACCATAACCTTCGTCGAAGCGGTTGGGGATGTAAACCCGGGGGGTATGCCCCAATTGGTCGAAGAATTCGAAAAGCAGCGCACTGGAGGTGACCCCATCGGTGTCATAATCGCCATAAATGGCTATGTTTTGGTTGCTTTTAATGGCGTTATGGACAATTTCGACCGCCTTTTTCATACCTTTCAATGCGAAAGGATCGGTATCGGTCGGGGATTCTGCACCCAGATAGGCACGTGCACTTTCAGCGGTGGTGATACCGCGGTTGAAGAGCAACTGACGCAAGAAAGGCGAATGCTCTGAAAGTTCGCGGCTGATGTGGGGAGGGAGGAGGGGTGATACAGTCCAGCGTTTTGAGGTTGAGTGGTGGTTTGATTCTGTCATGGTGTCCTTTTGGTTTATTGTACCCAAAAGAAGAATAAAAAACCAGAAAAGGCTGAACGCCCTTACACCAATATGCTCCCAAGAGAGGGCGAGGATGCTAAGCGGTTGGTGATTCAGGTGTTTGTTTTGATTGCGAAAACACCCACACCCCCAACCCTCTCCCAGGAGAGGGCGAAGGCATCATTCAGTAGCAGTTCTAAAAACACCCTCCCAGGAGAGGACGAAGACATCATTCAGTAGCAGTTCTAAAAACACCCACACCCCCAACCCTCTCCCAGGAGAGGGCGAAGGCATCATTCAGTAGCAGTTCTAAAAACACCCTCCCAGGAGAGGACGAAGACATCATTCAGTAGCAGTTCTAAAAACACCCACACCCCCAACCCTCTCCCAAGAGAGGGCGAGGATGGTGAGCGGTTTAGGCATCAATTATTTGTTTGATTGCGAAAACCACCCATACCCCCAGCCCTCTCCCTGGAAAGGGCGTGTATTGATTGTCATACTCAAGAGAATATCAGGAGCAAATTATGACCAAACTAGCGGCTTGCCAGTCCTCTCTTCCACCTTCTCGACAATCAAAACACACGTAGAATCGAAATTCAGGTCAATATCACTATTAGTGAAACGTATTACTGCAATTCCTAACTCGTGAAATCTTGCGCTTCGGATTGCATCCAACTCTACTTCTTTTAACTTCAAATGTTGACTTCCGTCAATCTCAATTGCTAATTTCGCTTGGTGGCAATAAAAATCAACGATAGCATTCTCGATCACAAATTGGCGATGAATTGGTAGAGGAAAATGGCGTAAGAATCGAAACCAAAGCTTTTTCTCTTGGGGAGTAGCATTGTTACGAAGATTTCTTGCTAATTGCGATATTGAAGAGCTTGTCATTAATGGTAGTTTACTCCAACCCTCATAGATTTTACGGTAAGAAAGCATCTACCAAGTTTCATATTGAGCACGCCCTCTCCTTGGGAGAGGGTTGGGGTGTGGGTGTTGAATCGATTTTTTAAGGGTTGGGAAGTATTACTTGGTAGGGGTGTGTTTGTGAGGGTTTGGGTGTTGGTTATGAATACTAAAAAAATTAGGGCAGGGAAGTATTACTTGGTTTCGGTGTGTTCGTGGGGGTTGGCGTGTTGCTGG
>CAZDPK010000073.1:0-8766 GCA_964507335.1 uncultured Anaerolineaceae bacterium
CTCCATTACCCGCCACCGATAATCAACGGCAGGAATATCACAGGGTTGGGTGCAAAGTGACCATTAACAACCAGCGCGTCAATCACAAATTGCTGCCCAAGGGCTTCTGCCAATGCATTGGATGAGCGGTAGTGTAGACCACCCCAAATCCTGGCATTGCCAACTTCGATTCGAAGATCCTGTGCCGTGGCGTAATGCCTGGTTGTAGCTGTAGCAGTACTGATGAGATCGATTTCAATCTGGTCTGTGCCAAAGAACTGGGTGAATACTTCTGCCTGAGCTGACATAAAGGAGCTGTGGCCGGTCACATACTCGGGGAAGCTGGGCATCATCACCGCCGGCATCCATGTATTTAATTCGGTTTCAGAATAAGTTCCGTCCATGTTGGTATGCCGGATGGCGGTGATTGGGCGCCAGAAGCTGTAGGTATATTTAGAGTCGAAAGTCATAATCAGGCTGTCGGTGGCGACCATATTACCCATCGCCATCAGACGGGCGGTCTCCAGGAGAGTTAAGCTGTGAGTTTCCGCAACCTTCCGGTAAGCATCATTGACCTGGATGACCATATTTGTCGTCCAGAAATTTGCTGTCGCAGTTTGATCAGGCGTACGTAAGGAGCTCATAGCTCCGCCCCAATCCCTGGTCTCTGCAAAGTCTGCCTGATAAGCGACACTCGCGGCGAGTTCATTGGCATCATATGGTGGTGTGGCTGGGTCATAAGTGAAGCCATACGGTGTTCCAGGGCGGTAATCATCTGGGTTGGTGCGGAGGAATGGCTTCAAGGTAGCCATCCAGGGATCGACCGGAGGGACCACTGTACCGTCAGGCCTTCTGGTGGGTTCCCAGATTCCAGGCCCAGGGGGCAAAACCGTGTATGTCTCTGTCAGGTCCAGCACGCCATCCCCAATTCGCAGAGTGATGATCGCGTTAGCAGCAGCTTGCCCGATGGCAATCCCGGCATCCTTCTCAGGACTTTCAGGGATGGCAGCCAACCTGACATCATATTCTATTTGGAGCATCAAGAGCTCGTGCGGAAAGCCATGCAGGTTAAGGTAATAGCTGAGGACTGTGTAGGTTGCTGCAGCTACAGCTGCTTCGCGCGATGCCGTTGGGTCTTTCACTGAAGGCATATAGGCATATGGCTTGTAGCCGCCCTCAATCGCCAACAAAGCATCGTAGACGGCAGCCTGTGTGTACCCTAAGTAAACAAAGGCGGTTGCCATGGAGATGCCACCCATAACCATGCTCGTAGATTGCAGAATTTCTTGGACGACGGCGTTCCAGTCTGAGACGACATTGCCCACCTGTGGGCTGTTGGCGTAGTTTAGGTTGCTGAGGTAAAGTAGCGCTTCGCTTATATTTATATCTGCCGCAATTACAGAACCAAGATCGAACCCAGATTCTTCAGTTCGAGCAGCAGCGACCTCACGATCGGTCTGGTTCATCTTTTCGGTTTTGTCTGGTTTGGTGCCAATTGGTGGCTCGGGAGAGTCTGCCCTCACCACACTGGTTTTACTTCCCATCATAGAAGACAGGAATACGAGTATAAATAAGATATTCAAAAACTTGCTTTGTTTCATGTAATGTCTCCTTGTTGGTCAAAAATACTTTGATGATTCAAATTGTCAAAAAAAATCGATCTGCTTCGACAACTAATCGAAAATACCATCGGATTGGGTTACTGGCTGCTTTTGCATCGTTTTGAGAACTTTCTCCTCTCTAAGAAATGCAAGTTGATCGTTTTTGCTGGATCAACATTGCAAGTGCTTAATCCTCCTAATTTCTAGTATATTGAGGTCCAGGGTCAGTGCTGTTGGAGGTAATTGAAAAATATTGATAAAAATTGTGCTTTCCATGTGGCTTGACGTAGACTTCAACCAAAAAACGCAAACCAAGCAGCGCAAATAAACCAAGAGTCGCCTCGTTGCATGCTGTAATTCCTGAGGCTCAAAAGTTTTTGATGGATGATCCAATCTCCAACCTTGATGCAAAAATGCGCGTTGATGTGCAAGCAAAAATCAAAGTCTTCGGAGTCTTTTTATGCTATGATTAACCGCGGTAATCATGATTTTTTGGAAGAAGACTTTCCCATTTCTATTGCTCAACATTGTTGTCTCAGCTGCAGCAATGTTACTGGTATTGTGGCTTTGGCAAAAGCAAGCGCCAATCCCTGGAGCGAAAGCCACTTTCACTCCCGCCGTGACACTTGCCAACGCAGCTCCACAACCGACTTCGGGAACGTCAACTGAAGCCACACCGCTTCCTTCGGATGGCAAGCTGAGTATCGAAGGTGTATTTGGCGCGGGAGACCTTAATGTTGAATACATTCTCATCCGCAATCAAAGTAATTCGAGTGTCAACCTGAGCGGTTGGTCTGTTTCCTCTTCTGAAAAAGAGGCTTTCAATCTGCCCCAGCTTACTCTAAACACAAACGGTGCTGTGCGGCTATACTCGAAACACGGCACGAATACAGTCATTGAACTCTACTGGAACTCAGACCAGCCCCTCTGGACTTCGGGTAGTCAGGTCTTTCTACTCGATCAATCCGGTCAGCAGCAAGCCAGCTGGCTGGTTCCATAAATTTATTTTTGCAGGGAGATTTATGTCACAAGCTTTTTATCGCGTTTGGCGCCCCGCCCTTTGGGATGAAGTTGTCGGTCAGGACCATATTGTCCAGACCTTAAAAAACGCCATTGCCACTGATCGTGTCGCGCACGCTTACCTTTTCGCCGGACCCAAAGGAACCGGCAAGACAACCAGTGCCCGCCTGTTGGCGAAAGCGGTCAACTGTCTTGACCCGGATAAAAGTAATCAACCCTGCAATAAGTGCGAAAACTGCCTGGCAGTCAACGAGGGGCGCTTTCTGGACCTGATCGAAATCGATGCGGCCTCCAACACCAGCGTTGACGATGTGCGCGAATTACGCGATAAGATTAATTTCGCTCCCTCTCAAGGTAAGTTCAAGGTCTATATTATTGATGAAGTGCACATGCTGAGCACCTCCGCTTTCAACGCCCTGTTGAAGACGTTGGAAGAACCACCGTCCCATGTGATCTTCATCCTCTGTACAACCGAAATCCACAAAATTCCGGCGACAGTGCTTTCCCGCTGCCAGCGCCATGAGTTCCGCCGTATTCCGGTTCCCACGATCACGAAAAAACTGACAGAACTGACCAAAAAAGAAAAAATCAAGGTTGAACCTGACGCGCTCAGTCTGATCGCACGGCAAGCAACCGGTTCTATGCGCGATGCAATCTCGCTGATTGATCAGCTCTCGTCCATGTCTAAAACAATTACGCTCAAAATTGCCCAGGAAGTCCTTGGTACCGCTACAAACCAATCAGTAATCGAACTGGTGGATACTATTTTGCAGGAAGACAGCGGTAGTGGGCTCGAAATAATCCACAAAGCACTCGATGGCGGTACTGACCCGCGCCAATATGCACGCCAGGTGGTTGACTATCTGCGTGATCTGCTGGTGATCAAGATGCAAGCCGGAAAGGATCTTGAACTCACGCCAGAAACCCGTGAAAAGATGAACCAGCAGTCCGAAAAGTTTGAGATCAGTCATCTTGTGACGGTCATCGGTGCCTTCAGTGAGGCTTCCACCGACTTGAAAGCCAACTGGCATCCCGGACTGGGGCTGGAGCTGGCACTGGCAGGCTCGCTCTATCAACCTCAGCCGGTTTTCCAACCGACGGCTGAAACTGAGGAACACCAATCTCCAAAACAGCAAACCAAGAAAAACGAAGAGTCTTCAGAAGAGGACGAAAACTCTACTGCATCTCAAACTATTCGTTCCACAAGGAAGCAGGATGCAGACATCGAAATCAACGAAACCGAGTCAACCTTTATCCCCGGTACACCCCTGACACTGGAGCTGGCGCAATCCCAATGGGAGCGCGTTAAAAAACACGTTGGCGCTAAGAACCGAATTACAGCAGCAGTGGTAAATTCCGGCAAGCTGGTCCAGGCAAGTGGTGACACGATTGTGCTCAACTTTACCAGCGAACTATTGCGAGAGCGGATGCTGGAAGAAAAAGCCAACAAGCTTATCAACTTCATGATTGCCAAAGTCTATGGACGGGATATCAACTTGATCTGCACAGTTGGCGACCAGAAGGTAAACTTAAACTCAAAAGGCAGCAAGACCGAAATTAATTTGATCGATTTTGCTATCAATAATTTAAACGGAGAACTGCTTGAGACTGACCCCACACAGGCAGGAAAGGAAGAGTAATATGGCAAAAGGTTATCGCGCCCCCTCAGGAGGCGGCAAAGGACAGGGCAATATGATGTCGCAACTGGCAAAGTTGCAGGAGCAAATGGCACAGGCACAGGCTGAATTGGCTGATGAAACCGTCACCGAGAGTGCCGGCGGAGGAGCAGTTTCAGTCACCATGAGCGGCAAGCAGGAATGCGTTGCTGTTGTGATTGACCCTGGTTTGCTGGAAGATGCCGATGCTGAAATGCTGCAGGATTTGGTTCTGACAGCTGTCAATAAAGCGCTGGATAGCTCCCGGACACTTTCTGATGACAAAATGGCTCCCTTCACCAGCATGCTGGGTGGATTGGGGATGGGTTTCTAAATTAGATGCGTGCTATTCCAGACCCGGTACAAAACCTGATTGACGCTTTTTCACGCTTACCCGGAATCGGACCAAAATCCGCTTCCCGGCTGGCTTTCTATTTACTGAAATCCCCTGAGGCTCTTTCAGTTGAGCTGGCAGAAGCGCTGGAAGCCTTGAAGAGCGATACCTCCCACTGCCTACAGTGTTTCAACATTACCTTAGCTGGTGAGGACATCTGTGAGATCTGCGCTTCGTCTGAACGCAGCGACCAGACCATCTGCGTGGTTGAAGAGCCGCTGGACGTGCTGGCGATCGAACGCACGGGTGTGTACCAAGGCAAGTATCATGTGCTGATGGGCGTGCTATCGCCTATTGAAGGCATCGGACCAGACCAGATCAAGATTTTCCCTCTGCTCGAACGGCTTAAAAACGGTGTAACCAAAGAGGTTATCATCGCCACTAATCCTTCAATGGAGGGAGATGCAACTGCCCTTTATTTGCAGCAGCGCATCACCCCGATGGGGATCAAGGTCAGCCGCCTGGCAAGAGGGCTGCCGGTGGGTGGTGATATTGAATACGCCGATCAGAGCACGCTTCAACGAGCCTTGGCATACCGGCAGACAATGGAGTAAGTTCACTTTTTTGTAGAAAAGGAAAAAGATTGAGCGGTTCTCAGCCGCTCTTTTTTCTTGCTCAAAATCAAACCCGTCACGACCCTGGTCGTTGTGAAATTTTGTAGAATTCCGGTCACTGCTAAAGGGAGGCTTGCTTCGTTACGAGTTAGATATCATGTCATTTCCCTTTTCTAGTTTTAGGGACAGATGGGGATCACTCCCAAAGATTTAATTGCAGACATTCATGCCGCTTTTCAATGTTTCAAGGCTTATGCGATTCCAGGTCCTGGGGCTCAAAGTGATTGTTGGTGGGAACATCGACCAACTCTAAATCCCTATTCTTGATCACTCTCATTTGGAAAGCCTGCTATACTTTTCGCTGTAATAAATAAGAATGAGGTAAATATCAACCTTGCACAAACAAGATGTGATTGAATTTTTTGATGCCCTGGCCCAAGGCTGGGATGCCAGGCAAATTCTGGATGAGCGCAATATCAACATCATTCTGGACAACGCCGGGGTTTCTGCAGGCAAGTCTGTTTTGGACGTCGCCTGCGGAACTGGGGTGTTGGTACCCTGGTATTTGGAACGAAAAGTAGCATCGGTAGTTGGCGTGGACATCTCCCCCGAGATGATCCGTAGAGGTAAAGAAAACCACAAAGAGCCGAAGATTTCATTATTGAACGGAGACATTGAAGAGCTGAGTTTTAATCAACAGTTCGATTGCGTGGTTGTATTCAATTCATTTCCGCATTTTCCGAAACCGGACAGATTGGTTGGGCGACTGGTTGAATTGTTGTTGCCGGGAGGTTCACTAACGATTTGTCATAGCATGAGTCGGGAACAAATTGATCAATGTCATGCCGGCTCTGCCAGCAAGGTCTCGATTGGACTTTTACCAGCAGAGGAGTTAGCTGCAATTTTCAGGAAATATTTAGAAATAACTACGAGTATCGATAATGACACAATGTACCAGCTGGTTGGAGTTAAGAAATGAGCAATTGATTGGTTAGTGGATTTTTTCCAGTCCACGACTGTTACTTCCACTTTCGCAGACGAAATAAGCCCCATCTTTCCATGTTGGAGTCACACCATCAAACCCCGTGCTCTGTCAGCCCAAATGTATCTTCGGTGCAGGTGTCATGTAGAAGACCGGCACCATCAAGGTAACCCTTAACCACGCAATGCTAATCTGTTTTTTTGCCAACCAGGATGAAAGACAGCGGAAAACCTTTGCCATTGTAGTTTTCATCCAGACCAATATCATAGTCAAACTCACTGAACTGCTTAAGCGCAATTCCTGATCCCAAAAGAGAAGTCAAGATGTCCGAAAGCGTATGAGAAAAACTTGTGAATGTTTTTGAATGGTATTTAGGAGTGATGTAGCCGATACCATCGTCTTCAAGCCACGGTTCTTTCCGAAAATAAGAAAATACTACCCGATCTAAATGCTCCAAATCATAACCCTCTTCACCTGGCAGCGGGAGCATGTTCATAAAAGGATGAAAGTCATTAATGAGCAGAGTGCCCTGAGGTTTAAGACAACGAGAAACGACATTGAAAAGTAAACTCAAATCCTCAAACCAGGTGATTGCTCCAATAGTGAAGAACACCAGGTCAAACTTGTGATGATAAGTCTCATCAATATCAAGTAAATTGCCAGCCTCAAACTGCACATTCGTTCGACCAATTCTTTGGGCAATTTGGCGTGCCTGATCGAGAAAATTTTCAGCGATATCAAAGCCGAAACCAAAAGAAGCCCCCAACTGCATGGCAGATAGCAGTTCGCGACCGTTGTTACAGGCAAATTGGGCGATGGTTTTGCCCTGCAGATTGAGCCTTTTTAGTTCAGTGATCATGTCCTGGTTGAAAAATGGTAAGCTCTGGCTGGTAAGCATCTCAGCATGTTCCTCACCCCATCCAGTAAGTCTGTTTTCAAAAGCCTCTTCCCAGGCTTGTTTGTTACCGTCGATGTAATCCATGGGTTGCCCTTCTCCGTTTTGCGTCTCAATATGCCTTTGTTACTTCAAATTTGTCTTGCCAGTTTCGAACTTCAGTCTGTTGGTGCAAGTATAATGGACATCACTAACAAATATTAATATTTCATTATGAAAGGTAGCTGCATATAAGGAGAATTTAAGATTATTTGACTGGTAAGCCTGGTTACTATTTTTGTTGATCAAAGGAGAATAATGGCTGACGAGCACAAAACAGACGATCTTAAGGAATTGTACAAGAGTCTTTCCTGGCAGTTGTTGGAAGTGACTGAAAACGCGGCAATGGCTGCCGCACGAGCTGCAGGACATGGGGATAAAAATTTAGCTGACGCAGCTGCAGTGGATGCAATGAGAACAGCACTGAATCGCATCCCTGGAATATCAAGTGAGATCAAAATTGGAGAGGGCGAAAGGGATGATGCCCCCATGCTCTTTATCGGCGAGAAGCTGGGTCAAGGCAATCTGAACATCGACATTGCTGTTGACCCCCTTGAAAACACTAACGCGACTGCCAATCTGAATTCAGGTGCAGTGTGTGTTCTGGCTGCTGCGCCACGGGGCGGGCTTATCAGGGCTTCAGACACTTATTTGGACAAATTATGTGTGGGTAAGGATGCCGCTGATTATGTAGATATCCGCCTGGCACCGGAAGAGAATATTAACCGCCTGGCTAAAGCGCTCAAACGTCGCGATAAAGCCGAACTCACCATCACGGTATTAGACCGACCTCGAAATGCTGATTTGATCACCAGACTGCGCTCAACGGGTGCGCGGGTACGCCTTATTGCTGATGGAGACCTGATGCCATGCGTATTCAGCTGCTTTAAGGGCGTTGGCGTACACGCGGTCATGGGAATTGGTGCTGCTCCGGAAGGAGTCATCTCTGCTGCCGCGGTTAAGCTTCTTGGTGGCAAAATGCAAGGTGTCTGGAAGCCAAAGAATGAAGCAGACAAAGAGCGTCTGATCGAAATGGGTGTCAGGTTGGATGATGTTTACACCCAGGATGACCTCGCACCGGCAGACGATCTTATTTTCTGCGCGACTGCCGTGACGCCAATCATGACCACCTCAAAAGCTGTGCTGGAAGGCGTCAGTTTCTTCCCGGGTGGAGCCAAGACAAACAGCCTGGTCATTACCCGCGGATTCATGAACTTCGTCCCCACTACCCATGTGCTAAATCCTGAGGTGTTTGAGGAAGAAAAAAGCGAATTTCGGCTGTATTGATTTTTCAGCTTCAGAAAAAGAAAGAAACGGTTTGAGGTGCAGGAATGCTCTCAAACCGTTATATTTTCTTCTCAAAGTAGAAAAAAATCGTGGAATCGACCAGAGACCACATCGATCATCTGATTTGCAGGAAACCAAACACCTCTAATATTACAGGTTTCTCTCTACAAGCTATCAGATATCAGTTTTGAGCCGATCTGGGATTGAGGGCTTCGATCAGCCCGTCTCCAAGCAGATTCCATCCTACGCCAAACAAGATCAAGGCAAGGGTTATCGGCAGAAAAACCCACCAATAGGTTACGATACCCTTTGGTGAAAAAATCCAGTCTCTTCCTGAAAGCAGGGCTGAAGCCCACGGCG
>CAZDPK010000074.1:0-8690 GCA_964507335.1 uncultured Anaerolineaceae bacterium
GATTTCATTTTGTTTCCTCCAGAAAATTTTGAGATCGGGTTGTTAAGATGTATCAATAGTATCATAATTACACCGATTTCAGACCCTTAAATCGCAAAAAAAAGATCGCATCCCATGGTTTTTATGTGGGGGACGGCTGCCACGCTGTCCCGTTTTACGGGAGACGTGCGGTCAAACCGCGCACTCGGTCACCTTACCTGCACCTGAGGTGCAGCCCATACCACTCCGTGCCAGAGCACAAGCGAAGATACAACACAAGACCGATGCGAACGTAGAACCGAATTTTCCTCACTTCAAATAAGAGTTGACGTTTGTCACTATTTTTCTAAACCGATAAATAATTGCTTTTGTATAGTGTAGAATTTGATAGACCGTGATTGTATTTATATAATTACAAATAATTAATGACTCTACTTAGAAACACACGAGGATAAAATGAAAATCGTAACAGACAGCGGAGCTGACCTCTCCTTTGAAGATTGCCAAAAAATTGGCGTGACCATGATCCCCCTTAAAGTTGAAATGAATGGGATCTCCTATCAATCCGGTGTAGATATTGACCCGGTAGAATTTTATGACTTAATGGATGCCAGCCCCAGCATGCCTATCACCTCAACCCCTTCCATCGGTGACTTCACCACGGTGTACGAGAAATTGGCAGAAGAAGATGAGGACATTATCTCAATTCACATCTCTTCTGGTCTGAGCGCTACCTTCAATGTTGCCAAACAAGCGGTTGATACCATGACCAATGCCCGTATTCACCTGATCGACTCACTTATGTTATCTGCTGGTCAGGCATGGATGGTGTTAGCGGCCGCAAAAATGCGGGACGCAGGAAAATCAGTGGATGAAGTGCTTGAAAAATTAAGCCAAATTCAGAAGGCTACTTACACACATTTCACCCTGCCTGATTTGAAATACCTCATCGCCGGTGGACGCATCAGTCATCTCAAAGGGCTGCTTGCCTCCCTGTTGGGAATTAAACCTGTGATCGATGTGAGCAAAGTAGACGGAAAGTATTATGACAAAATCAAGAAACGCTCTTTCCAAAAGGCTATCACCGGGATCACAGAATTGGTGTTACAAAATTTCCCCGAAGGAACCAGGCTGCAAGCCCAGATGTGTACCGCAGCCAACCCTGAAGGATCAGCGCTTCTCAAAGAGGCGATGAATCGCGTCTTTCAGGTCAACTGGCTGCCAGATGCCAAGCTTGGAACTGCCCTTGGCGCGCATACCGGCCGAGGTCTGGTAGGGATCATTTATGCCCGTGAAAATGACCTGCCCCAGATTCCGTAGCGCTTGCCAGACTTTTTAAGAGAAAATGTTCGTACAGGGCGGCTTCAAAACCCGCCCTTTTGCTTTTTATAAGGGGAAAGAACGTGCGGTTGAGCCTGGGACCCAGCCTTCAACTGGGCATTCATTTTGTGAGCAAAGCAGATAGAGCAGCCGACCTTCCCAAATTCTTCACCCTCTACAATTCCATCCTGGGTTAACGTTCTATTAACATCCGTGATACAATTTTGTCTCTGCAGTGCTCTCACTGCGATATGGAAGGGTATGTAAATGGAAGTAATTCCCTTGACCGATATGCTCCTCCGCATTGGGTTATCCCTGGTGTTGGGCGGCATCATCGGTTTCGAAAGAGAACGGGATAGTCAACCTGCTGGTCTGCGCACCCATATGATTTTGGTGGTTGGCGCTTGCCTGGCGATGATGCTCTCGGTCAATATCGCCACCGCAGCTGGCACCGACCCCACCCGCCTTGCTGCACAGGTTGTTTCTGGCATCGGCTTCCTTGGTGCTGGGGCGATCATGCGCTCTGGTTTCAATGTCAAAGGCCTCACAACCGCCACTACACTTTGGACAATGGCGATTGTTGGTCTTGCTGTTGGGGTTGGCTACTATCTCGTCGCTGCAATCACCACCCTGGTACTCATGATCGTTCTATCCGTTCTGGATGTGGTTGAGAAGCGTTTTGTCCGTATCAATGTCATCCGCACTGTAACTGTAGAGGTGCACGATCACAAAGGTATCATCCGAGATGTCCGCAAAACCATGGCTCGCATTGCCGACCAGGTTATCAGCTTTTCTGTACAAAAAAGTATTAAAAGCAAGACTCTTCGTCTTGAGATTGTGGCTCGCTTCAATCGCAGTGAAAAATTAGAGAATATGGTCGAGCAGATTTCAGAGATCGAAGGGGTAAAAACCTTCAAAATCGAATAAGCTCCAATCAAATAACTTTCGTTTCTCAACGGGTCCATTGAAGCCAAGCTCCTTTTTGATGTATACTCCGAACAAGTATGCCTAATCTCGCTACAAGTCTACGCGCATTCGAACTCGATCAGCTGCAGCAGATCGCCATACTTTGGGGTCTGGAGCCGGCAATGGCAGATAAGCCCGGTTTGCTGCTAACCCTGGAACTACACATCCCTCAAAAAGAACATTTATCGACCGCATTTGATCAGCTGCCAGAACCCGCCCAGCAAGCTCTGTTCGCACTGAAAAGCAATGATGGCAAGCTGCCCTGGTCCACATTTGCCCAACGTTTTGGTGAAATCCGTGCGCTCGGCAAAACCCTCCGCAAAAAAGATCAGCCATGGGCATTCCCGGCTTCTACAAGCGAAACGCTCTGGTACCGCGGCTTGTTGGGACGCGATTTTTTGCGCGTGGAAGGCGACCTGCAGGAGATGGCTTACCTGCCGGATGAACTTCTGCCGCTCTTGCCACCGTTACCAGACCAGCCGGCCGTATTGACCCTTACGCCCCTGTCCTCGGATGTCAGTGTTGAGGTGAATCCCACCTATTCAGAAATTCTGGATGAAGCTTGCCTGTTTCTGGCAGCCATGCGCTTTGATAACCCCCAGCACTACCTGGCAAACACAACGATCCTTCCTTTTAAGTGGAGCTTGCTCGAAGCCCTTTTAATGGGCACTGGTATTCTGGATGAGGCAAAACAGCCCACGGATCTGGCACGTAAGTTTCTTGAACTCCCTCGGTATAAGGCTTTAAACTGGCTTGCTAATCAATGGCTGAAATCAGACACATTTCACGAAATTCAACATCTGCCCGATTTGTTAATTAAAGCCACCACAGCCATCCGTTCTCAGTCGGCTCGTCAGACAGTTGTCGACTTACTGAGCCATCTTCAAGCCGGATGCTGGTATAGCTTGGATGACTTAATCGTCCAGATCAAATCCGTAAATCCCGATTTCTTGCGCCAACAGGAAGAATATTTCAGCTGGACCATCCTGAAAGACGGGAAGCTTCAGGAGCCATTGAGTGGCTATCAAAGCTGGTTCCAGGTGGAAGGCGCACTCATCATCTTTATCCTTAATCAAATGATGCCTTGGCTCGGTTTAGTCGATGTGGGCACCTTAAAAGAAACGCCATCACACAGTCTTTTTCGTGTCAGAAATTATTTCTTCGACCTGGTAGATCCACAGATGCGTCATGAAAATGAACCAGAAGATGCCCTCATCGCACTATCTTCAACGGGAAAAATTGTTATGACCAATCGGTCATCCAGGCTGGCGCGTTACCAAATTTCCCGTTTTTTGGATTGGCTGGAGGTTACGCCTTCCAAAGGAAGCTACCAGGTCACACCAAGTTCCCTGGCAAAAGCGAAAGAACAAGGGCTACTGCCCAAGCACCTGATTCAGCTATTACGAAAACACGCTGGGGGCGTGCCACCTATTCTTTATGAAGCGATCAAGCGTTGGGAAGCAGAGGGCACCCAGGCAAGCATCCAAACTCAAACCGTATTACGATTGGGATCTCCTGAAATATTGCATGCCTTACGTGAGAGCCCGGCAGCCCATTGGTTGGGCGAGAGCCTCGGTCCCACAACGGTTATCATCAAGCCCAACGGAGAGAAAGCCGTATTGCAAGCGCTCTCAGGTTTAGGCTATCTATGTGAATATAATGAAAGCGAGAGCAATAATGCTTGAACAACCACCTAAAATGAAGGACCCCGGTTTTTGGGTTTATATCCTGCGCTACGCGCTTATGTGGACGCTGGCTGTCGTCGCAGCGATCGGTTTCAGCCGCTTCCTCAACACGCTCCTCAGGCGGGGAGTATTGTTTGAGCTTGACTTCCCAGCCTGGTTGCCAACTTATCTGATGGTCACTGGTTTTATTCAGCTCGTCTTGGGCATGGTTGCTTACATCGCTCTCAAAGAAAAGCGGACCTGGCATTTGCCCTTTCTATGGATCACCGCCTTGCTCATGATGGCTTCTACCTGGGGCGAACGGCTTTTCCTGTGGGTACCGGACCAACGTCCCACAAACCACACCTTCACAATTGTTCTTCACCTGGTTTGGCTGTTGATGATCGTTTTTTACACTGTAAAAACTCGTGGAAAGGAGCCAGTTGATGGACCAGGAAATTGAGGTTAAGTTTCTACTTAAAGACTATGCTTCCCTGATGCAAAAAATCGCTGATCTGCAGCTTTCCTGCAGCCAGGAACGCATCCACGAGTTCAATTTGCGCTATGATCTGGCAGATGGCAGCCTGGTCGCCCAAAAACAAGTTCTGCGGCTGCGCAAAGACACCCAGGCCCGGCTTACCTTCAAGGGTCCCGGGGTGATGGAAGAGGACGTACTACTGCGTAAGGAGGTTGAGGTGGTGGTTTCTGATTTTGACACCACAAACCGCCTCCTGGAGGCTCTTGGGTATCAGGTGGTCATGATGTATGAAAAATATCGTGCCAATTACCTGTTGGACAGTTTGGTGATGTCTGTGGATGAGACTCCCTTGGGTCTTTTTGTTGAACTGGAAGGCGAAAGCCCTGCCCAGGTGCGCAAGGCTGCCGATGTTTTAGAGTTGGATTGGGATGCCCGCATCAACTTAAGCTACAGTGCTTTGTTGAGCCTCTTCAACCAGAATACCGGAAATTCCTTCCGCGACCTTAGTTTTGATGCCCTTCAGGGTTTGGATGTCTCTCCGAAAGTTCTGGGGTTGAACTATGCTGATATTTCTTAATCAACGCCGTTAATGATGAAACTCTGGAAAACGCTCACAAAGCAAATCGTCTTCGAGCGGTCACCCTGGATCAAACTTGAAGAACACAAGATCGAACTTCCTGATGGGAAAGTGCTTGATGGATGGATCTGGATCGATACACCAGATTTTGTTATCGTTATCGCTGTAGATACGCAGGAGCATTTTTTGGTTTTTGAACAGACCAAATATGCCTCTCCCGCTATAACCTTGGCGCCAGTTGGGGGATATATCCAGGCCGGTGAGGAGCCATTGGCAGCAGCCAAACGTGAATTATTGGAAGAAACAGGTTTTAAAGCAGAAGAATGGATCAGCCTCGGCTCCTTTATGACCGATGCGAACCGCGGTAACGGTAAAGGGCACTACTTCATGGCGAGAAATGCCTATAAAACTGAACAGATCGCCCTTTCGGACGATCTGGAGGAGCAGCGACTACTCTTCTTCACAGCTGCTGAATTGCAGAAAGCTCTAGATATGAATCAGGTAAAAATCATTACCTGGCAAGCCGGTTTTTCTATGGCATTGCAACGTTTTTCCGCAAGTTGATGCCCGGCAATCACCAACGCTCATACCGAATAATTTCTTCCAACGTCTTTCGAGGTTTAGCTTTCGGTTCCTCGGCTGGATAGCCTACTGGAATCACCGCCAAAACAAATTTGTCATCCGGAATATTTAAGACAGGTCGAATACCCGCTTGGGTAAATGCTCCACACCAGCAAGCTCCCAACCCCTGATTATCAACTTCAAGGAGGAGATGTGTGACAGCAATGGTGGTATCGCGAACAATCCGCTTGACATCGAAGCTATTGGATTCCTCATCCACATACAAGCCCGCATAATCCTGGCTTCGAGCGCACAAATCTGCTACAGCCACGATCACAACCGGTGCGGTGGCGATCCACATCTGATTGTTGGTGGCGATCGCCAACTCATTTTTTAGCATCTCATCTTTGATCACGACAAAAAACCAGGGCTGCCTGTTATTGCCCGAAGGTGCCAGCCTGGCAGCTTCCAGAATTTCATTCAGTTTTTCGTTTTCAATTGGTTTTCCTTGAAACTTACGAATACTTCTGCGGTGTTGAATCGCTTCAATCATCATTCACCTGCCTTTCACCCTAAAGTTTAGCCTGAAAATTGGGAAAAAGTGAACTTAATGAATAAGGCTTGCCTCATCCCCTTAAGAAAGCCGGTTTATTGTTATTGGATTTCATCCCAAGTTTCGATTGAAAAGGGTCTTATCGGGATTGCGATAAGACCCTTCATATTATTCAGGATGATGTTCTTTGTTGATGAGAATGGAATAACTATTGAAGAAAGCTGTTTTTCCATATCAGTTGCCCCACTTCCGCCTCGATTCCAATCAATTTTGGCAGCAAAGCTTCCAACTTTCGTTTATCGCCACTGGTCAAGAAAACAGAATGTCCTGCTCTTTGACGCTTTGCCAGCAGCTCGCGCCCTTCCAACACTCGTTTTACCTGCCTGGCAACCGCCGGCGCGGGATCGATAACCCTAACGTCCTCCCCAGCAATCTGCTTGATCAACGGGATCACGAAGGGGAAGTGCGTGCAGCCCATCACCAGCGTATCCACCCCTTCCTTCAGCATAGGTTCCAGCACTTCTTCCAAAATGCGGCGGGTCTTGGGGGTATCCAGGTAACCTTTTTCGATCTGCTGTACCAAACCCGGACAGGTATTCTGAAATAGCTGAACATCGTGGGCAAAACGCTCCACTACCGAGGCGTATAATTCGCCCTGAAAGGTGGAGGGGGTTGCCAGTACGCCCACTTTGCCGCTCAACGTCTGTTCTGCCGCCGGTTTGACAGCCGGCTCCATGCCAACAAAAGGGAATGTGGGGTAGAGAGCACGCAAATGCTTCAATGAGGCTGCCGAAGCCGTATTGCAGGCGATCACGATCAATTTTGCCCCCTGTTCCATCAGGTAATGGGTCACCCCTTCCCCTAATGAGCGCACTTCTTCCAAAGGACGGTTGCCGTAAGGTACCTTGGCTTGATCGGCAAAGTAAAGCAGATTTTCCTGGGGCAGCAGCTCACGTATAGCCCGCCAGACGGTCAAACCGCCAACACCGGAATCGTAAACGCCAATTGGGGAAGCTGAATTCATCATAGACCAATTATAGTCGCGCTTTTTCAGCAGTTTTCGATGAAGGCTTTATATAGTTTCCGCATTGGCTGCTGGTCTTGCAACCATTCTGGATGCCACTGAACGCCGATCACAAAGCGTTTGTCCAGGTGCTCTATAGCCTCAACCACGCCATCCAAAGCATAAGCGACCTTCTTCAATTCATCGGCAACCTTGTTGACGGATTGGTGATGCAAGCTGTTGGTACGCAATTCCACCTCACCTAAAATTCTCGCTAGATAAGAAGCTCGAGAAACCGTAACATTATGCACCAGTTTGTTTCTCCGGTAGGTTGGCCACCAATCGTGCTTTTCGGCTGAGGGCAACTGGCTGGCAATATCGACATACAACGTTCCTCCACAAGCCACGTTTAAGGCTTGCATCCCCCGGCACACTGCCAACAAGGGCTTGTCCTGCGCAATCACTTCCTGGATCAGTGCCAGTTCAAAAGCATCCCGTTCTGGGTTGAGCCCATAGATGCGTTCGTGGTTATTCTCCCCGTACAACAGCGGGTCAAGGTCACCACCACCTGTAAGATAAAAACCGTCAAATTGCGCTGTAAGCACTGGTATTTCCTCTAAGGGGATGGCAGCCGGCAGTAAAACCGGCAAACCTCCTGCCAACAAAACCGCCTCGATGTCCACCTGTCGGTTTTGGTAGGTTGGTGAGCCGGTCTTGCTTTGAAATCGTGCTGCTACTAATGCGATTTTTGGCTTGGTCATCCCATTTTCTCCCGGTTAAAATAAAAAGCCTTGCACGTGGAAACGGGAAGGCTTTTCGAATTCAGAGAACAAAATGTTCCCTCGCTACAGACTAAAAACGCTGCTTCAGGCGCGCGCTCTTGCCAGTGCGTTCGCGCAGGAAGTAAAGACGTGCACGGCGAACTTTGTTGTGGCGTTCCACCACGACTTTGGCAATACGAGGGGAATTCAACAGGAAGGTACGCTCCACACCGATACCATTGCTGGCAACACGACGGACGGTGAAGCTGGCATCATTGCCGCTTCCACGGACATACAAAACCACACCCTTAAATTCCTGGATACGTTCGCGATCGCCTTCCTTGATTTTCATATGAACACTGACGTTATCGCCAGGGAAAAGATCAGGAATGTTGACGTTCTTTTCAGCTTGTACAGATTTCAATAATTCTGCATGATTCATGGCACTACCCTTCCAACTCACGTAATTAAGCGTCTCCAAGTTCTTGGGACGCGGAGAATGAGTATATCAATGTTTTGGCAATTTTGTCAAGGAATTTTCTATCTTCAAGCTAAACAACAGAGTCCTAATGTTGGCAACGTAGATTATCGAACTCGCAATCGAATGGTATCATCAAAAACCCGGTTATTGGCCGGGTTGTGATTGAAAGAGCAATATTTTGGACAAAATCCGGACCTAAATCTTAACCTGTGGAAGGCGGTCGGCGATTCCTTCCAGTTTTTCTTCGGGTATTCCACCGTTGATCATGCCATTGTGCAGGTATTGGTCATATGCTGAAAGGTCCAAAAAGCCATGCCCGGAGAGGTTGAAGAGGATCACGCGTTTTT
>CAZDPK010000075.1:0-8298 GCA_964507335.1 uncultured Anaerolineaceae bacterium
TAATCAACCCGGGGTACCTTTAGGTGTATGTCAATCCGGTCAAGCAGGGGGCCTGAGATTCGCTTTTGATAGCTGCTGATAGCAGCAGGCGCGCAGGTGCATTGGCGCAGGGTATCGCCAAAATAACCGCATGGGCAGGGGTTCATTGCTCCGACCAGCATAAAATTAGCCGGAAAAGTGAAGGATCCCTGGGCACGGCTGATCGTCACGATTTTATCTTCCAGCGGTTGTCGCAAAACTTCAAGAATGCGTTTGCCAAATTCTGGCAGTTCATCCAAAAACAACACACCTCTGTGAGCAAGGGAAATTTCACCTGGCTTGGGGATATGCCCTCCACCCACCAGCCCAGCGTGGCTGATGGTGTGGTGTGGGGAACGGAAAGGACGCTGGCGAATGAGCGGTGTTGCCGCTGGTAACTGGTCACTGATCGAATAAATGCGGGTCACTTCCAGCGACTCATCCAGGCTCATTGAGGGCAAAATGGAGGTCATTGCCCGCGCCAGGAGGGTTTTACCGGCTCCAGGTGAACCAGTCATAAGCACGTTGTGTCCGCCGGCTGCTGCAACTTCCAGGGCGCGTTTAATATGTTCCTGCCCTTTGACCTCGCTGAAATCAGTGGAAAGCATTTCGAATTCAGGTGCGCTTACATCTCCAGGCTGGAAGGGCGGGATCAAATTCTCACCATTGAGGTGCTGCCAGAGCTGGTTCAGGTTCTCCACTGGGTAAACTTCAATATCAGGTATCAAGGACGCTTCCGGTGCATCTACCGCTGGTACGTAAACCTTTTTGTAGCCCTCAGTGCGTGCCAGGGCGGCTGCAGCTAAAACACCACGAACGTGCCTAACAGAGCCATCTAAGGATAGCTCGCCGATGATCAGGGAATTCTCAACAGCTTCTGGCGGAATTTGATCTGCCGTTACCAGCACACCGACTGCGATAGGCAAATCGAAGAAAGGTCCTTCTTTGCGGACGGAAGCTGGAGCAAGATTTACTGTCAGGGATTTGCGGGGATAAACCAAAAATGCATTTTTAATAGCTGAATAAACGCGTTCGCGGCTTTCTTTGACAGCCTCGTCTGGCAAACCGACGATGGCCATATGAGGTAGACCTTGCCCGAAATCGACCTCGATGTCGATCAGGACGCCATCCAGTCCAATTACGGCGCAAGAGAATACATGTGCGAGCATTACACAAGTTTATCATACAGGACTCTGCTCCCCTGATCGTTTTGACAATTTCACCAACCTCTTCTGCCAAAGAAATGGGAAAATTCATTTGCAGAATGTACCCCAAGAAATCTTACTGACTGATAAAATTTGTGTGGTGCCAATCCGGCATGCTCATACTCCCAGGAGGCGTAATGCAAAACCAAAGGAAATCTTTAAACTTTAAAAACATATTTATCAGTTTGTTCATAGGATTCTTAGTTGTTGGGTTGCTGGCTATGCCAGTTGCTGCTCAACCAGGGATTGATCAATGGCTGGCTTTCGGTTCGGATCCCGAAGGCGGGCTACCTGAGGTAGCATTACTTTCCTCTTCCGCGTATTCAATTGAGGTCCAGGCAATAATGCCCGGTGCTCGTTTCGGAGAAACGAGTATCAATGGACAGACTTACCTCACCCTAAATGGAGAAGGTTACTCAACAACCAACCTGGTTGGCGCGCCTGCATTACCAGTACTGCGAAAGCTGATAGAAATTCCTCTTGGAGCTGAAGTCAGCCTGGAAGCGTTGGACGTAAAAACACAGACAATTAGCCTGGCTAAGCTTGGACTGAACTGGACGATGTCACCGCTTCAGCCCTCCCAGTCGAAGTGCAGCGACTCGACCCCGGCTGCATCCCCTTCTGTTGAATACTATGGCAATGCCTATTACCCGGCTGAAAACATCACCATTACGGATGACTATATCATGAGGGGTCACAGAATTGTCACGGTTGAAATCAGACCTGTGCGCTACAACGCTGCATTTGGGGAGCTGGAAGTCACCTCAGAGATCACCTTCCGGCTAAAGTTGACCGGAAGCGATGTGGAACTCACGTTTTCAGAAGCAGATCGGCTCAATTCCACACCCTTCAACAACATTTTGCAGCCAATCGTTCTAAACTATAACCAAGGTCGCCCGGTTGCAATTCCTAATACCACGGAAAGGTACCTGATTATCACTGCGGACATGTTCGAAACTGGTCTGGCTGATTTTATTGCGATAAAGGAAAGCCAGGGTTTTTCAGTTGCCGTGGCAAATCTGACAACCGTTGGAGGAAACACCACCACTGCGATCAAGAATTACATCAAAACCCAGTATCTCGGTTCCAATCCACCTGATTATGTCCTGTTGGTGGGCGATTATATTTCTGGCAATCCAGCGGGCAGCCTTACCAACTACACCATGCGCACAGCCAGCAGCTATCGAACTGATCTGCAATACTTCACCATGGATAACGAAACTGAATTTGTGCCCGATATCTTCTACGGTCGTTTCCCAGTCCGTACTGCTGCCAATCTGAGCGCCATAATCGACAAGTACGAGGCATATCAAAATGCTAGTGGTGATGAAGATTGGGTCAAGAAAATTGAATACCTTGCATCAAATGACGGAGGCTATTACCAGGTTGCAGAAAGAACTCATAATTATGTAATTGACAACTACACACTTCCCCTGGGGTATACCGGAATTTTCCCGAATAACCCACAACCTGGCGGAGACAAGATATATGCCATTACTTATGACGGTGACGGGACGGACGCTGTAGCTTCGATGAACGATGACCGTGTCATGGTGGTCTACAGTGGTCACGGCGCGACGACCTACTGGGATGCTCCATATGTGACACAAGCCAATATTCGTAACCTGACGGGGGTTGCGATCCCTTATGTGGCCTCGCATGCCTGTATCACAGCTGATTTCAACACCGGTGAGGCATTTAGTGATACCTGGCTGATCGAACCCATTAATGGTGCCCTGACTTTCTTCGGTTCGAGTGACAGCACATACTGGTATGAGGATGAAGATCTCGAGACGGCAATTTTCGACCACCTGTATGATGATCCAACACTTGATATGATCCCCAGCGTGGCTGAGATTACTCAATATGGTCTGCAAATTGTGGACAATTCCAGCACGAGTCTGGACAACTACTACCGGGAAACTTACCATATATTTGGCGATCCCTCACTTGAAATTGTGATGAAACCCAAGTTCCCTGATTTCCGGATCAGTGCAGAGCCAACCAGTCTGAAAACCTGTAATGATGACAGTAATGTTGCAGTGATCAATCTAACATCAGTGAATGAATACGTGACACCTGTATCACTGACTGCGTCTGATGTATCAGGTTTTACGACCACTTTCGCAAATAATCTGGTCACGCCTCCTGGTTCAACTGCTGCTACGATCGCGGGCAATGGAAGCGCCGGAACCGGCGTAAGTACTGTGACAGTCACCGGTACTTCTGGCGCTCTGGTTCATACTGCTGAGATCGAACTGTCAATTTTTGCTCCAATAAGCAGCAATCCGCAATTAGTCATTCCAGCCAATGGTTCAAAGGATGTTTCGACCCTCCCTACCTTCGAATGGACGTCCGTCAATAATGCTGAAACGTATCGACTCCAGGTTTCCACGAATGCCAATTTTGACAGTATTGTTGTTGATCAATCTGGAGTTGTTGGAGAAACATTTAGTCTCATTACAAATCTGGCGACAGACACACGCTATTACTGGCGTGTTTTTGCTGAAAACGTATGTGGGGAAGTAATTGGAACCGAGGTTTTTAGCTTTCGCACTAGTCCTGGTCCTGGTGATTGCGGTGAAGGCACTGACAAGCAGGAACTTTTCTTTGATAATTTCGAAAATGGCTTGGGCGGCTGGCAGAACCCAGGTGAACCATTTAGGTTCGATATTACTACTGTAAACGCTTATTCACCGACCCAAGCGGTGTTAGCCAGCGTGCCAGCGACGATTTTTGATCAACGCTTGACCTCTCCTGCAATAGATGTTCCTAACACTACCGAACCAGTTTCGTTGATATTCTGGCATCGCTGGACATTTGACAGTCTTACTGCCTGCAACGATGGTGCCATTCTGGAGGCGACGATCAATGGTGGTGCAAATTGGACTCAGGTTAACGAATCTAACCTCCTGACAAATGCCTATAACGGCACAGTCAGATCCGGCGTTACTAACCCAATCGCTGGCAGGAGAGCTTGGTGTTTTGCTACAAATGACTGGGTACGCACCGTAGTACAGCTCACTCCTTACAAGGGAGAAACTGTACAATTCCGCTTCAGATTAGGTAGTGGGAATGCCGGCGAAGCTGAGGGTTGGTATATCGATGATGTATTGGTGCAGACTTGCGTAGCCGTACCGAAACCTTACACATTGTATTTGCCTACACTATTTACAGGAAACTAAGATAACGCTTGTCAGTTTAACAAAACTCCTCACCGACATTGTCTGTGAGGAGTTTTTGTTGGGCATAACTCAATATAGACCGGATACTGGTTGCTCCCAAAACGTGATCCAATAGAACGTAGCGGAATGCGTCGTCCTTACAATGCAAGAAAGTCCTATCCCCAACATGTTGATATTATTCTTCAAAGAAAATTAACTGGGAAGTCCTCAGCCCTCCTTTTCCACCTACTTCTGACCTCATCATCGAATCAAAAAAACACCGTTATAATCATGGGAACTTTGGATGGTGTGATGTGACAAAAAATGGAAAACGATTTTTGATTCCGATGGCAATCCTGCTGATTTTTGCCACCGCTTGCCAGCCGGTTTTGCATCCTCTTGAAGTAACTACCACAGTGCCTGAGACGACTGTGCCGACAGAAACCCCCGAACCCACAGCAATCTCTCCAACCCCGACAGCCACCCAGAAGCCTGTCAGAATTTGGTTTGATCCTGCACTACCCAGCGCACTTGTGCAAGGTGAGATGAGCACTTTTGTTGAGCAATATCGTACCTCGACTGGAGAATCATCACTCAATCTAACCTTCAACCCGGAAAGTGAACTCAGCCAATGGGTTTTTGCACTGGTTGCGCCTTTCGCTACAGTCACAGATTCGGTCACAACTGCTGAATTCCTCGATTATTGGCAGAATGGGGCTGATTTTAGCGCTACCGAGTTTGTGATGGACCAAACCGCTTTTACGGGTCTGAAATCTTTGTATGGAGAACCTTTGGGGAAAGTCAGCCTAAAGCCAGCGATTGAACTCCTTGCTTATTGCACTGAAAAAGGCGATGCCTGGGCTGTGATTCCCTTCGAAGAAATTGAGCCAAAGTGGAAAGTTATCGCAATTGATAATCAAAATCCGATGCAAAAGAAATTTGACTCAGCCACATATCCTTTGCGCGTAGGCATTGGGTTGACTGTGGGAGAGATACAGGAAGCCGACCAGGCGAATGTTGATTCAATTAAATCAGAATTACAGTCGCTCCTGCCTTCAGGCAACCGTAACCCGGAAAAACTAACTACGGTAATCTTAACTGGTGTGACGGCACTGACCCGCGCGACCGCTAAAGAAATGGAAATTTATGGGGTTTCGTCGCCGGCAAAGTCAATTCGCGACGTCATGGTCGAAGCAGATATCGCTCATGTGAGCAACGAGGTGCCCTTTGCAAGCGATTGCCCCGAACCGCAATGGGTCCAGGAGGTTGATCTGGTTTTCTGCTCCGACGACAGTTACATCGACTTATTGAAAGAGATTGGCACTGATGTCATCGAGTTGACTGGCGACCACTTCAGCGATTGGGGTCCTGAAGCCATGCTCCATACGCTCGAAATGTATGACAACGAGGGCTGGTCTTATTATGGCGGCGGCAAGAACATTGTAGATGCCAGGACGCCTTTGAAACTGGAGCATAATGGCAACAGGATTGCCTTTATCGGCTGCAACGCGAAAGCGCCTGGATATGCCACTGCCAGCGAAACCAACCCGGGTGCGTATCACTGCGACATGGAGTACATGGTTGCAGCCATCCAGGAATTGAGGGCGGAGGGCTACACGGTCATCGCTACTTTCCAACATGACGAGATCTACCTTTGGCAGCCCGAACCGAACATGGTTGCCGATTTCCGTCAATTAGCAGAAGCGGGAGCCGCGATCGTCAGCGGCAGCCAGGCTCATCAACCGCATATCTACGAATTTTGGGGAGACAGCTTCGTTCATTATGGATTGGGTAATCTCTTTTTTGACCAGTTGGGGTGGTATGACGATTCAGACAAAGCCTTTATTGACCGGCATGTTTTCTATGACGGCAAATACTTAGGAGTGGAATTGTTGACCACGCAATTCTTCAATTGGTCCACACCTACCTGGATGACCCCCGAGGCGCGAGCTGAATTGCTCACAAGATTGTTCCAGTATAGCCAGACAGATTAAAACAAAACAAGCCGTTGAATGGCTTGTTTTTCGTGGTGCTCCTACCGGGACTCGAACCCGGGTCTTAGCCTTGAAAGGGCCGCGTCCTAACCTCTAGACCATAGGAGCATCGAGACGGCAATTCTACACGAGGATTTTTCTGGAGTCAAGGACAATTTATTGAAAATTGATTAGTCAACTAATATGTCATTCCTTGTATTCAAAGTATCTCTCATTCATATAATTCCGTAACACTACTGCCTGGTTGTGTTCACTATCCCTGGCGGCAAAAAGCAGCGTGACCTGGTGTTCCTTGCTTTTGGATAAAATCTGCCTGATCAATTCTTGAGCCTTGAGATTCGTGTCCAATTCAGCCTGGTAGGCTTTAGCAAACTCAGAAAACTTTTCAGGAATGTGGCAGAACCAGTTGCGCAGCTCAGCGCTGGGAGCTAATTCTTTGTACCATTGGTCCAAATGAGCTCTTTCTTTGGACATGCCTCTTGGCCAGATGTGGTCTACCAGCACGCGCCAGCCATCTTCCGGATCGTAAACCTCGTAGATTCGCTTGATTTTAATAGGCATAATAGATCTCCTGTCTAAAAAGATCGACTTACTGTAGTGTATCGCTGTATAATCGGAAAAGCGAGAAATAAGCAAAGCATCCCTGGGTATCAAGCTGATTGGCAGGCGAAAAAAACTTGACACCCTCCCGTAAACGTTGTAAAATAATGAGTCGTTACCCCAGCGCAGGTTGGCTGGGGTTACTTATGTGACCAACTTTCCCGGTACCGGGCGGTGAAACGCTCGTAAGCTGGTTAAGTGAAGATTGGAGAGAATATGAAGTACGCAATTATTGAAGCAGGCGGTAAACAATACCGCGCCGAAGAAGGCAAACTGATTACAGTTGACCTCCTGACTGCAGAAATCGGCGAGAAGATCGTTCTTGACAAAGTCGTTTTGCTTGTCGATGGCGATTCTGTGACTGTCGGCACGCCTTACATCAAGGGTGCCAGTGTGAAAACCACGGTTGATGATCAGATCAAAGGCAAGAAGATTTTGGTTTTTAAATACAAATCCAGGATCAACTACCGCAAGCATACCGGTCATCGTCAGAAATACACCAACCTGCTGGTTGATTCAATTGTGATGGAGTAGTGATATGGCACACAAAAAAGGCGGCGGGTCATCCCGCAACGGACGAGATAGCCAGGGACAACGCCTGGGCATCAAAAAATATGGCGGCGAAAAAGTAATCAGCGGTAATATCCTGGTACGGCAACACGGTACCAAGGTTCACCCCGGATGGAATGTAGGTCAGGGGCGTGATTACACCTTGTTCGCCACTATCGAAGGCTACGTGAAATATGAGACCATGGCTGGTGGACGCAAGCGTGTACATGTTTTTGAAACACCTGATGGACCAGCGAAAGGTGAATAGTTAAGATGAAAACAAAAATTCAACCCAAATACTATCCAGAGGCAAAAGTATCTTGTGCCTCTTGTGGAAACGAATGGACCACTGGTTCAACCGTTCCTGAAATTCGTACCGAAGTTTGCTCGAACTGCCACCCCTTCTATACTGGGCAACAGGCTCGTATTCTTGACCGTGAAGGTCAGGTTGATCGCTTCTACAAGCGTCTGCAGGTCCGTCAGGACATTGTTGCGGAGAAGAAGGCTGCTTCTGATTCCAAGACTTCACCCGAACGCCTGGTTTCTGAGTTCAAACTCACAGCCAAAGCTGTTTCAGCCCTCGCAAAAGCTGGCATTAATACCGCAGGCGATGTTTTAGCGAAACTCGAAGGCGGAGAGAAAGCCTTGCTGGAAGTTGAAGGATTTGGTCGGAAATCCCTGATCGATCTCAAGAAACAACTACGCCAGATGGGCTATCAACTGCCCGCAGCTGCAGAGGAAATCGAAGTCTAGTTTCTTGTTTTTCTA
>CAZDPK010000076.1:0-8292 GCA_964507335.1 uncultured Anaerolineaceae bacterium
TTCGCTGGAGAGATTGTCGGCATTGCCGGTGTGCAAGGAAATGGTCAGACAGAGTTGGTCAACGCGATCACTGGTCTTCAAAAATCCTTATCCGGAAAGATTACTCTACTAGGTGAGGATGTGACCAAATATTCTCCGAGAGAAATCACGGAATTAGGTTCCGCACATGTGCCTGAAGATCGCCAGGCAGATGGTCTGGTTCTGCCATTCCCGGTAGCGGAAAACCTGGTTTTGTGCACATACTACAAAGAACCCTTTGCAAAAGGTGTACTTCTGCAGTATCCTCTCATCCTGAAAAATGCAGAAAAATTGATCGAGGATTTTGATATTCGTACGCCGAATGCCTTTACCTCGGTAGGTTCCCTTTCAGGCGGAAATCAGCAAAAAGTCATCATTGCGAGGGAACTTTCGCGACCTATTAAGTTCCTGGTAGCTTCGCAACCCACGCGCGGGCTGGATGTAGGTTCGATCGAGTACATCCATAAGCGCATTGTACAAAAAAGGGATGACGGCTGCGGAGTCCTCCTGGTTTCACCTGAGTTGGATGAGATCATGGAGCTTTCTGACCGGGTGGCAGTGATGTATAGAGGCAAAATTATCGCGGTCGTTCCGAACAAGGGCATAACAAAAGAGTACATCGGTTTGTTGATGGCAGGTATTATCCCTGAAGAACCTATCCCTACCGATGAGACCACGGTTGTTGAAGCGACATTTTAGAGAGGCTGTATCATGACAGAAAAAAAGAAAGACCTCGGACAAGAGATCCTAAATGATATCAACCAGGATCAGCCAAAAACAGAACACTCTAAAAAACCCTTCTTAGGCAAAGCTACCATTCCTCTTCTGGCAATCGTAACCGGTTTGATCATTGGTGCATTGCTGATCGCGATTACAAGTCAGTCAGTGTATGCGGCATTTGGTGAGTCCATCGGAAAGGGTTTCACACAGGCATTTACGGAAATTGGCACTGCTTACAAGGCTCTATTCTCTGGCGCGATTGGGGACCCTGTCCGCATGATCAGCGCTCTAAAGGGAGATGACGTCAAAGAAGTGCGACAGGCATTCAACCCATTCCTCGAAAGCCTGGTTCAGTCCACACCCTACATTTTTGCGGGGTTAGCGGTAGCCCTGGGCTTTAGATCAGGCTTGTTCAATATTGGCGTGGAAGGGCAGCTTTTTATCGGCGCTGCCTGTG
Source organism: uncultured Anaerolineaceae bacterium (assembly GCA_964507335.1). GTDB lineage: Bacteria > Chloroflexota > Anaerolineae > Anaerolineales > Anaerolineaceae > Mesolinea. Next base: position 1,196 of record CAZDPK010000076.1, read on the forward strand.
CCACTTTCGTAGGTTATTCGATCACGGGTTTGCCAGCCTGGATCCACATGCCGCTGGCATTCATTGCTGGGGCTTTGGGAGGTGCCTTTTGGGGGTTTATCCCGGGATTTTTAAAGGCGAAAACCGGGGGCCACGAAGTGATCAACACGATCATGATGAACTGGATCGCTTTCCGCCTGACGGAATGGCTGCTCTCGGGTCCAATGACACGCGAGGGCTCAGGTGGTATGCCGATCAGCCCGATCATTCAGAAAACGGCTGAAATCCCACAGTTCTTCCCATCCCCGATCCGCTTCCACCTGGGATTTTTCATTGCATTGATCGTAGCGTATTTGATCTGGTGGTTGTTGTTCAAAACGACCTGGGGATTAAACTTGCGAACGGTGGGCACAAATCCACGTGCGGCTCGTTATGCGGGTTTGAGCACATCAAAGTCCATTATGCTTGCCATGTCTCTTTCAGGAGCCCTGGCTGGCATGGCAGGCGCAGTTCAAATCCTAGCGGTCAACCGCAGTATGGCATTGGGGCTCTCGTCAGGTTATGGCTTTGATAGCATTGCCCTGGCGCTTATTGGCAACACCCACCCTGTGGGAGTGGTGCTCTCCTCAATTTTATTTGGCACTCTACGCAACGGAGCCACGCGCATGATGGTAGTTTCTTCCATCCCGATTGATATTGTGGATGTTGTTCAAGCAATCATCCTGATGTTTGTCGCAGCTCCGGCAATTATTCGCTCTATCTATCATCTAAGAAAGCCAAAACAGGAAGACCAACAGATATTCCTAAGTGGTTGGGGAGGTCAATCATGACGACAAATTCCCGTATTCTTGAACACAAACGCGTTGTTGAGGTTTCTTCCACGAGAAGGATAGTAATTGGGATTGTAGAAATCTTGATTAGTTTGTTGATCTATTTTGCATTTGCAGCAAAAACAACCGGGGAAGCACTCACAAAATTTGTCATGACGCCAGGCGGAATCGACCAGGGTCTGATGGCGGATTGGATCTTACCCTCCAAAATCACGCTTACAGTCCTTGCGGCAGTTTGTTTTGTGATAGGTGTTTACCAACTGGTCAGGGGTTTCAAAAAGTGGACTAATCTGATGATTGGGATTTGCGCCCTGTTTCTGATCTTTGGATTCCTGGTTTGGCAGGCAGCCGGAAAGCAGCTCAATCTGGCCGGTATGCTTTCCAGTGCGGTTCTGTTGGCAGTACCGATCACCTTAGGTGCGTTTTCGGGCATCCTTGCAGAACGATCTGGTATTGTCAATATATCCATTGAAGGCATGATGCTGATGGCATCCATGGCTGCAGCAATCGTGGGTAGTGTTACAAAAAATCCATGGTTGGGGCTGTTGGGGGGAATCATCTCCTCGATCTTGCTGGCAATCATTTTGGGCGTGTTGTCAATCAAGTACAAGATTAACCAAGTAATTTCTGGTACGGTTATAAACATCTTTTCAGCTGGGATGACGGCGTTTATTTCGCAAAAGTTTTTGCAGCACATTGAAGGGCTGAATAACCCGAAGATGTTTACACGTGTTCCACTGCCCGTTTTAGCAGACATTCCATTGATTGGACCGATTTTGTTCAATCAGAACCTGTTTGTCTACTTGATGTTCCTGATCCTGATCATTCTGCAAGTTGCTTTATTCCAAACACGCTGGGGTCTGCGTCTTCGCTCTGTAGGTGAACACCCCAAGGCGGCAGACACATTGGGAATCAACGTTATTCGAACCCGCTATATGGGTGTTATTTTGAGTGGTTTAGTGGCTGGGATCGCTGGCGCGTTCTTCACTTTGGGTTCTGTTGGTCGGTTCGATGAAGGCATGACCGCAGGAAAAGGCTTTATCGGTCTGGCAGCCATGATTTTTGGCAATTGGATGCCTGCAGGAGCGATCGGAGCCGGCATGTTGTTTGGCTTCGCTGACGCAATTGGCTCGAAGCTTTCGTTACTGGGCAGTGCAATTCCGCCACAATTCATGGCAATGGCACCTTACCTGATCACCATGATCGTGCTGGCTGGCTTTATCGGCAAGGGGCAAGCCCCGGCTGCTGAAGGCGAACCATATGAGAAGGAATGATCGCTAATTGATCTGACAAAGGAGGGCTTGACGCCCTCCTTTTTTTCCTCCTATTTATTGCAAGGAACGGAACGGTGCAAGACCATTCCCCGCTGTACGGCTGGGACTTTTCTCTATCCGCGGCATTGGTCTGGGCGAACATATGCGCGGGGAGATCTACCCACTCTATATGAATGCTGTCGCGTGGGTTAAGGTTTTGGTAAGTTTGCCGTTTGCCGGATTGGACGCCGACATTTTTCATAATTCTCAAGTTAACAAAGGTGCCGAATCTCGACCTTAGCAAGGATGAGCCATTGTTAATAACTGTTAAATATGTACTCGAGTAAAGACTGAAACAACATCGTTGTGGTAAACTCGATTTGATATATTTATCTCAAATGGAGCAACTATGGATACAATCGTTGTCAATCACATCGCTAAAAGCTTTGGAGACACCAAGGCAGTCAAAGACGTTTCGTTCAGCGTCCGTCCTGGTGAAATTTTTGGTCTTCTCGGACCCAACGGTTCGGGTAAAACGACCACAATCCGAGTTATTTTGGATATTTACCAAGCTGATCAGGGCGATATCACAATTTTGGACGGTCCGATGACCGAAGAAAAACTCAATCACATTGGTTACCTGCCGGAAGAGCGCGGATTGTACCAGGACATTGAGGTTGCCCGCAACCTAACCTACCTGGCGACCCTGAAAAACATGACCAAAGAGCAGATAAATCAGAAGCTGCCAATTTGGCTGGAACGCCTTGATCTGACGGAACACCAGAAGAAAAAGACCAAGGAACTGAGTAAGGGGATGCAGCAAAAAGCCCAGCTGATTGCCGCGCTCATCCATGAGCCGGAAATCATCATTATCGATGAGCCTTTCTCCGCCCTCGACCCGGTAAACACTCAGTTAGTCAAGGATTTGCTGATCGAACTTCGCAACCAGGGCAAGACCATCATTATGTGCACGCATCAGATGAACCAGGTGGAGAAGCTTTGTGACCGCTTGGTGTTGATCGATCATGGTACGGTTTTGTTGGAAGGCAGCCTCAAAGAGGTTCAGCAGCGCTTTGCAACCAACCAGGTCTTGATCCAGACAGACAGTGAACTGCCAGAAAACCTGACGGGCGTGCAGAGCATTGAAGAAGAAGGACTTTTCTATCGTCTGACACCTAGTGACGGGGTTACACCACGTGCAATTTTGCAACAACTTATCGATCAAAAAATCGGTTTAAATTCATTCGAAATCGCCACGCCCACTCTGGATGAGATCTTTATCAAAGTGGTTAAAGAAGGCAGGAACGGCAATGAAGAAGATAATTGATGTCGCACGGTATGAATACACACATCATGTAGCCAGACGCCGCTTTTGGATAGCCCTGCTTGGCATGCCGATTGGTTTCCTGCTGATTATGGGGATATCAATGCTGTTCAGCTATCTTTCTTTCGACACTGAACCAATAGGCTACATTGACCAGGCGAACTTGATCACTCAGCCGCAGGAAGTGCCCGAGAAATTGGGCTTCATGGAAATTTTCATTCGGCTTATTCCTTATGCCGATGAAGAAAGCGCTCGCAAGGATACAGAAAACGGTGTGCTCCAGGGTTTTGTCGTTATCCCACCGAGCTATCAATCAACTTATAGCGTGACTTATTACTCTAATGAACAGCCCGCATCTGATGTCATCGGAACTATAAACAAATTGCTTAGAGATAATCTAATGCTAAAAGAGCAAATTCCACACCTGGATCGTATAGAAGCCGGCAGCCAGATTTCACTTCAATCATTAGATGGCAGCCAGAGCTCGGATGGAACCGGATGGCATCGAATTATTGTGCCTATTCTGATCGGTATACTTTACTTAATCCTGGTCTTGAGCTGCGGTGGTTACCTCTTACAGTCGCTGGTTGAAGAAAAACAAAACCGCACCATGGAAATCATGATCACATCAATGACGCCCAACCAGTTGATGATCGGCAAGATCATCGGTAACCTGGGAGTAGGTTTTACCCAGATTTTGGTATGGGGTGTGATTTTGTTGATCGGTTTAGTGGTTTTTCGAAACCGGATTCCTTTCCTGGGTGATCTGAACCTTTCGCCTGGCTACCTGGCGATCAGTTTTTCGTTGTTAATTCTTTCATTCGTCGTAGCGGCTGGCCTACTGGCAATTATCGGCGCAACCATGAGCACCATGGAGGAAGGCCAATCGATCAACAGCCTTTTGGTCATCCCAACCATGCTTCCCTTCTACTTCTTTCAATCATTTCTAACAAATCCAAACGGAACACTCCCACGCGTTCTGAGTTATTTCCCATTTAGTGCTCCTCTTTCGCTCAGCCTGAGGATGGCATTTATGTCTGTGCCGACCTGGGAAATTGTGATGGTTTTTGCGATCCTGATCGTTTCGGTTATTCTAGTATTCTGGCTTTCCGGCAAGGCATTTCGACGGGGTTTGTTGGAATACAGCAAGAAACTCAAGCTTCGCGACCTCTTGTTTAAGGAGGCAAAAAATGGCTAATTTGGGTAAAGTCTTTAAATTTGAATTTCTAAATTTGGTTACCAGACGCTCATTTCTCCTCATGGTTATCCTGGTTCCTTTGATCCCCATCTTATTGTTATCTATTCTTGGGCTATTAAACGAAGATCAGACTCAGAGCATAACTCAGATTTTCACCAGCGAGGTTGCCAATCCTTTACCTATTGGTGTGGTCGATAAGAGTGGGATTGTTACAGACTATCCGGATTGGTTGACCAACGGTGCGCTGGTTGAGGTTGTAGATGAAGCCACAGCCAGGCAACGAACTGCGGCAAATCAATTAGAAGGTTTTTTTGTGATCGCCCCTGACTATCTTGAAAGTGGCAAAGTTACCTTTATCAAACCTCAAATCAGCATGATCACAGAAATCATCCAGCAAGGTGCATTGGATGAACTGATTAATTTTAATCTGATGGGAAGCGACCAGCAGTTGTACTTACGATTCACCAACCCTGTGACGTATAACTATCAATATCTGAACCCTGAGTCTGCTGATACACGTGATCAGAACTCTTTGTCTACTTTTTTTGTGCCCTATGCCATCATGATGCTTTTTTATATGCTGATCCTGATCAGTTCCAGCTTCATGATCAATGCGGTCGGAAAAGATAAAGAAAACAAAACCATCGAAATGATGCTAACATCCGTAAGCCCGATGGATCTCTTCTTTGGTAAGCTGCTAGGGTATGGCGCAGCCAGCCTACTACAAATGGTAGCCTGGGGTGGCGCCGTGGCGTTGTTAATGAACAGGGGTGGACAGAGCCTTGCCTTCTTACAGGGCATCAGCCTATCCAGCCAGGTTTTGATCCTGGGAATCCCCTATTTTATCCTGGGATTCTTTGTGTATGGCAGCTTGATGGCAGGCATTGGGGCGCTGGCACCAAATTTACGTGAAGGAAACAGTTCTTCATTCATTCTTACTCTTCCGTTGATCTTTGTCTTTTTTGTCGTCAACCAGTTGATTGGAGAACCAAATTCGTTCATCAGCGTCTTTTTGAGCATCTTCCCATTGACTTCGCCGGTGGTAATGATGACCCGGCTCGCGATTGGTCCCGTGCCTTTAATGGAAATTGGGCTCTCTATGGCGGTTTTGATTGCGACCGTTTATTTTGTTGTGCGAGGTGTTTCCAATTTGTTCAGCTCGCAAACACTATTGAGCGGAGAGAAGTTTAGTACAAGAACCTTTTTCAGAACGATCGTTTTCGGACGGTAAGGGTATGACAGAGGAAGTATGAAAAAATGGTTCATTATCATGCTCGTTTTTGGGGCAATCTGCCTGCTAACAGCTTGCACCGACGCGCAGACCAGCCCAACCCCTGTGGATCAGCTGGAGATCATCCGCACTTCCGCTGCCAGCACGATCGAAGCCATGACAACCTCCATTGTCGCTACTGACTTGTTTGCCCAGACTGCCACCTCCCAGGCTGTTCAACTGGCGAGTCCCACTTTCCAACCGCTTGAGCCTACGCCCAGCCCAGATCCAATAGAAACCCAAAACCCCACTGCAGAGCCTACTGGAACTACATCTGCTCCAGGGGCAGATCAGAACTGTAACCTGGCTGGTTTCGTTAGCGAGACCATCCCGGACGGCAGTCAGTTTTACCCTGGCACAGCTTTCACCAAAACCTGGACGCTCAAGAATGAAGGCACCTGCACCTGGACCACTGGCTACAGTGTGGTGTACGTCTGGGGTAGTGCCATGGGAGCGCCTACCAGTCAACCGATCAGCGATAAGGCGATTGGTCCAGGCGAGACGGTTACAATTTCGTTACCGTTCAACGCACCCAACGGTCCTGGAGCATACCGAGCCGAATTTAAGCTGCGTACTGCTGAAGGTGTTGTTTTCGCGTTCCGCAATGAAGACGCCACCTTTTGGGTGGAAATCCAGGTACGGGGAGACAGTATCAATCTGGCTGACTCCTATTGTTCCGCCGTATGGACCAGCCCAACAGGTAAACTGAACTGCCCTGGTCAGCCTGGCGACACTGGTGGTTATGTCTATTCTGACAACCGGCCTGTGCTCGAAAATGGATCTCAGGATGATGAAACCGCTCTCTGGCTGGGTCTCTACAATGCCGATGATTCCTACCTTCAAGGCAGCTTCCCGGCTATGACCATTCCTGAGAACGGCCACTTTACAGCGATTTTAGGCTGCAAGCGCGGCAACACGGCTTGTGATGTCAATTTCAGTTTAAATTATGAAGATTCATCCGGCAACCTGCGTGAGTTGGCTGACTGGAGCGAGATCCACGATCTGCAATTTCAGCGACTTGACGTTGATCTTAGTTCGCTGGGTGGCAAGCAGGTAAAGATTGTGCTGCTGCTGAAGGCAAACGGTTCACCATCCGGGGATGTCATTCATCTACTTAAACCGGAAATCAAACCCTGAAGCTGTTCAACTTGACAAATCATAAATTAGCCGTCACAATTACTAAAGACTTATTTTCCGTCTAGTGAAAGGTGTAATGATGGACATAAAAAAGATAAAAGTAGTC